>JAJYBW010000065.1:0-10677 GCA_021778815.1 Acidobacteriota bacterium
CCAGCGGTTCGCCTTCTTGAATCTTTACTTCTGCCAAATGAGATTACACCTCCCAACGCTCCGGTTGGACACCCTCTAGAATACCGTATTTCTCCCTTCTCCGATACCCAGCCCAAAACCCTAGCTAAAGGTTCAGATGATTTCCTTAGCGGGACGCGGCAGATTATCACCGTGACATAAAACGGTGCAGGTGAGACCATCTCGACCATGAGTGAACGCCAAAAAAAAAATCGGCTGGGCCGCGACTCTTATCGGCCTATCTGACTACGGAATCGAAATTATTGATTCGGTGGGAAGATGGGATATCTTAAGCCACATTCCTCATTTCGGATGGCTAGCTTCGAGGTGGTTTTCGCCGATTTTGATTTTCAGTGGAATGCTAATCATAATCGGAGCGAGAGATCGCATTGGCGGGATAAATTCCCGTCCATTCCAAAACCCCGCAAAACTTCCATCTTGGGTTGTGCTCCTGCTATTGCTACCGTGCGCGGCTACGTTAGCACTGCTAGGAGCCGGAGTGATGCTGTGGTTTTATACCCCTCCAAATATCTCCAGCAGATGGTCTAACTTTTCTCCGCCTGCAGATCCCTCAGCCTATGTCATCCCGAGCGAGCCATCACCGTATTCTCCCAGTGTGTCTGTCAAGCAAACACTTGTCGAAAATCACGGACAGATAACTGGCGGACAGATTAACGGCAATACCCTTATTTCCGAGACGGATTCCCCGCAAAAGCATGTGGGGGTCCTTATCGGGAAGGGAGTGAAGGGAAGAATCCCCGATATCACTGGCGCGGTTTTCTGCTTTGGGGGCGACTGGAAATGTTTTCTATCGGACGCAAAGGTTCAGTTGCAGAACGGACAGACCGAAAAATTTGACGATCTGGTCCTGAGGTTTAATCGAGTGATCGACATACGCACATTGGGGCATCCCAACCAAGCGAAAGAATGCCACCAGGAGGTCGCCAATGCAGTGTTGTTGTTACGGGGAAATGCTAAAGATGAGTCGGCAACGGTCAAATCTCTCCTTTCTGATGTCCCCGTATGCTTTAAGCAGCCGTGAGCTCCTCGTATGCCGGGTGCCCCATTCAAGCCCTCCGTTGGCTTGAGTGGGATGGAAAGACTCATTCCTCCTCCCACGCCGCGTCTTTTCATTCTTCTTCGGTCAGGATTGCTTCATAGTCCCGACCACCATAGAAAATCCCGTCTATATTGACCCGATCTCGGCTCACGTTGAAGGCAATCGCCTGCAATCCAGGCTCGATAGCCCAACGCCCAAATCACTGGATACGCGTCGGCCTTAGAAGATGGATCTAGTTCATCGCGACGATTTCGGAAGGCCTGCCAAATCTCGGGCTCTATGCAGCCAGAAATTCACTTGCTCAGCCGGTTTGCGTTCCGGATGTTGCGTCCAGAGTGCTGGTGTCTCGCCTTTCATCCACCAGACATCGGGAACGGTGCAGGCGCGAATCCTCTCACTTTTCGTCCATCTTTTTGCCGGGGCGTTGAGAGCGGAAACGATTATGTCGCTCATAACTGGGTCACTTCCCGCGACAAAAACGGTGAGGGCCGGCCGGTATTCAGCTATTTCCGCCTGCAAGGTGCGGATTGCCAGCTCGGTTTGCATGGTGAGCAACCGCCCCTTCGGATTCCCATTTTTTCGGCCGATCTTAGCGACATTGCTCCAGATAACTCCGTCAGCACCAAGTGCGAGCGCCGCGAGTCTGTAGTAGAAACACCAAAACGCGCTATTCTTGGCCCCGCCATCTATGAACGTCCGGTTACGGCAAAGACGATCGCGGATGATCGCTTTTTTTTGTCGCCGTGAGAAAGATTTAAATTCTGAAGTTCCCCAATCGCCATTCGTGGCTTTGCCGACAAGCAAGATAGGACCTGCGGGGCCTTCGCTGCTGGCAGCTGAAAAGAACGGAGCTGTCACCGGTAGCCCTTCGCCTTCCAATTGCTCGTGTAAATCAAGCCACTCCGACCAAATCCCCATCAGTCGATTACCAGGAACCGCGTATGGGGCTTTCATTCAGGTCTCCAATCTAGAAAATCCCGACTGTGGCTATTATTGGCCAGTCTTCGTTCAAGCGGAAACCGATTGCCGGGCTCCGGGTGCCCCAGGTCTCGATTCTGAGACCTGGGATGGATTTGTGCCGTCGTTTATAGAACATACCCCCCCCCCTTAGAAAGCGTTGTCGGCACGCTTTCACCCGCAATAGACAATGAAGATGCGTGAAGCTGTTAACGCAAAATCACTTCCCAGAAGCCCGTTTCACAACGCGAATCCGGCAACACCAAGGATCCGAATGCGAAACCGCAGAGCGGACTGATACGCTTCAGAGAGGCCGTGCCATCACTTGCGCGGCAACTGGAGGAAAGATGGGTGTTGCAAACTGTAGCTTCTTGAAGGCGTGCGTTCGGGTTGCGCCGGGCATCATGGCGGCGGTGTTCGTCGCGACCGTGGCATTGGGACAACTGAACGCGCAGCCACCGCACCCACAAACTGCCCGCAGCTACTTCGTCTATGTGGGAGGCGGCGGAATCCATCAGTACCGCTTTGACGCCAAGACGGGCACTCTTAAGTCGCTGGGACTGGCAGCTCCGGTGAGTGGCGAATCGTGGCTCGCCACCGATCCCCAGCACCGCTATCTGTATACGATCGGGGCGCCCGCCAGCGCGCCGAACCAGGCCGATCTGCAGGGCGGATCAATCAGCAGCTACTCCATCGATCCCAAAACCGGCGCTCTGACATATCGCAACAGCGTGTCCTCGCCCAGTACCGCACATATCAGCCTGGACCAGACCGGCAAAATTCTGTTTTCGGCGAACTATGGCAGCGGCTCCGTTTCGTCGTTTGCCATTAAGGACGACGGCAGCATCGGCGAAAGGACGTACCTGGACCAGCACACGGGGTCGAGCGTCAATCCGTTGCGACAGACCAAGCCGCACGCCCATTCCGTCGTCGTCTCACCCGACAACCGCTTCGTCTTCTCACCCGACCTGGGCCTCGACAAGATCTTCATCTACAAGATCGACACAGCCAGGCAGACCATCACGCCCAACGACCCGGCCTACGTGAAGGTGAAGCCGGGACTGGGGCCGCGGCACTTCGCCTTTGGCACCAGCGGCAAGTTTGCGTATGCGGTGTGCGAAATGGGATCGGCCGTAGTCACGTTCCGCTACGATGCGGCCAGGGGCACCCTCACTCCTATTCAGACCAGCTCGATTCTGCCCCCCAATCCCACACCAGAAGATCAGGGGTCTGAGATACGGATGGCTCCTTCGGGCAAGTATCTGTACACCTCCAACCAGGGCCCCGAGGCAGATTCGAAGCTGGCGGATGGCTATGTGACCGTCTTTCAGGTCGACAGCAAGAGCGGGATGACGAAGCAGATTCAGGTTCAGCCGACAGGCGGCAAGGAAGTCCGGAGCTTCGTCATCGACCCCACCGGAAAGTACCTGCTGGCGGGGAATGGAGTTTCCAACACGGTCGTGGAGTTCGCCATCCGCAAAGACGGCAAGCTGAGTCCGATCAAGCAGAAGATCGATATTGCGTCGCCGGCTTCGTTCCTCTTCATTCCCGCACCATGAAACATGTTTCCGCTAGCCATTGCGTGCAGAATAGAAAACAAGCTGGCTCCGCTACACGCCGGGTGCCTGTAGAAGGTCTCGTATCTGAGACCTGGCCTAGATTTAAGCCGTCGGATCCTGGCACAGAATTTCACCTGAAAACGGTAGAATGGTTCTAGGCGTCGCAACGCGCCAATTCCCTCTTTGGCACGCTGCGTGCGATTTTTTTTAGAAACCGGCAACTTTTCCTCGGTTTCCCGGACGAAAAAGCTTCTTATCCATTTAGAATCAGCAGCTTGACTCACTTCCCGCCCTCGTATAATCCTTCAACTATCCTGCATAATCCTTCAACTCCGCTGCATAATCCTTCAACTATTCCGTATAAACCTTCAACTATTTGTCTTTTGACGCCCCCGCACTCCAAAATTCCGCCCCTTTGCCTTTTCCCGCCTCTCTCGGCCACGCCCCCCTCCCGCCTCGTAAAATAAAGCAGGCCCACTCCCGATGATTCGTTCCTATCAAGGCAAATCGCCCATCATTCCGCCGTCCTGTTATGTGGATGTCTCCGCCCAAATCATCGGCGACGTCACCCTCGGCGAGCATTCCAGCATCTGGATGAACGCCGTGATCCGCGGCGACGTGCATTCCATCCGCATCGGCGCCAACTCCAATGTGCAGGACTGCTCCGTGCTGCACGGCATGCGCTATCGTTATCCCGTCATCGTCGGCGACTGGGTCACCGTCGGCCACAACGCCACCGTCCACGGCTGCATCGTAGAAGATGCCTGCCTGATCGGCATGGGCGTGGTCATCCTGAACAACGCGCACATTGGCGAAGGCTCCATCATCGCCGCCGGCGCAGTCATCCCTGAAAACACCATCGTCCCTCCGCGAACCTTATGGGCCGGCGTGCCCGGCAAGCAGCGCCGCGAACTCAGCGACGCCGATCGCGACACGATCTTGATGTACGCGAAAAATTACCTCGACTACACCCGCATCTACCTCAAAGAAACCGGCAACGTATCCACTTCCTGACATCGAAGCAAACAGACTCCCAACACCGTACACTAGAGAAGAGCATTATTTCCGGAGCGAACAAGCAATGGCACACATGGTTCAATGCGCGAAGTACAAAACGCAGATGGAAGGGCTCGACGAGCCGCCTTTTGACAGCGATTTCGGCAACAAGATTTATCACAGCGTCTCCAAACAGGCCTGGGGCGAGTGGTTGGAGCGCCAGAAGATGCTGCTGAATGAATAT
This sequence comes from Acidobacteriota bacterium, assembly GCA_021778815.1. Lineage (GTDB taxonomy): Bacteria > Acidobacteriota > Terriglobia > Terriglobales > Acidobacteriaceae > JAKAAZ01. Next base: position 4,835 of record JAJYBW010000065.1, read on the forward strand.
CGCCTGCAGCCATGGACTCCCGAGGCTCAGGAGTTTCTGGTCGAGCAGATGAACCAATTTTTCTTCGGAGAAGGCTCGGCCATGCCGAAGGAATATGTTCCTCCAACTGCATAGATAATTTGTGGAACGTGTTTCGGGTCGAGGAGGCAGTGTAAACTGTGTCAGACCCTGCGTTCATCCTTTGAACGCGACCGTCGGGACGTGGCTCAGCCTGGTAGAGCACTCGCTTGGGGTGCGAGGGGTCGGCAGTTCAAATCTGCCCGTCCCGACCATTGAAGATATTACTTTCCTGATTTCCGAACATCTCCAGGCTGGGAGAGATTCCACTTACATCAGAAGAGACAAGGATGCTGGTGCTTAGCGCATTGCAAACCCTTGGCTGGTTCGCAAGGATCACAACACGCTAATTCCGGCGAAATAATTGGATTGTTCCCCTCGCAGACACGGCATCGTACCCCGAGTGGTATGTTGGGGTGGTCGATACTTACTGCCAAACCGTGATGATCTCGAGCTGGTCAGTCGGTTGACGGTGGAAGTATCCGGTTGTCTCCGTAGAGCCGAATGACCCAGTCCGCACATTTCGTCGCTGCAGATTTAGGTGCGTCGAGCGGCCGCCTGATGGTCGGCAGCTGGGATGGCCGCAAGTTCTCCCTCGACGAATTGCATCGCTTTCCGAACAGCGGCGTTGCCATCGGCGGCAGCCTGCATTGGGATGTTTCAGGGATATGGGCTGAAATCCAACGTGGCCTGATGCTCTATCGCGAGCGCTTTCAAGATCCGCCAGCCGCCATTGGAGTCGATGCCTGGGGCGTGGATTTTGCGCTGCTCGACGCGACCGGCGAACTGCTTGGCAATCCCTACCACTATCGCGATTCAAGAACAGACGGCATTCCCGAGCTGGTCTTCCAGCAGATCGACCCGCGCCAATTGTTTCAGTCCACGGGTGTGCAAACCATGCAGATCAACACGATCTTTCAGTTGTATTCTATGGTGCGCAGCGCCGATCCAAAATTGAAAGCGGCGGAAACCCTGTTGATGATTCCGGACCTGTTCCACTATTTTCTTTGCGGAGAACGAGTGGTGGAAAACACGGAGGCAACGACCACTCAAATGTATTCCCCCAATAAGGGTTGGGCGAGAGAGGTGTTGGAGACGCTGGAGATTCCGACACGCATCCTGCCCGATGTCGTTCGTCCAGGAACGCAGCTGGCTCCGGTCCAGACTGGAGTTCTGCGCGACACGGGATTCAACCGCAGCTTTCCAGTGGTGGCAGTGGCTTCGCACGATACCGCAAGCGCCGTGGCCGCAATCCCGGGCATGGATGAGGACAGTGTCTTCATCAGCAGCGGCACCTGGAGTTTGATGGGAGTCGAACTGCGAGAGCCGATCACTTCCGATCAAGCCTACTCGCTCGGGTTTACCAATGAGGGCGGCGCGGATGGATCCATCCTGCTGATCAAAAATCTTACAGGGCTATGGCTCCTGCAGGAATGTCAACGGCAATGGAGCCGCGAAGGACGCCATTACACGTGGAGCGAAATTTCGTCGATGGCGGCAACGGCGCCGGCCTTCGCATGCGTGCTGGACGTGGACGCGAGCGATTTTCGCGCCCCCGAAAATATGCATTACGCGATTGCTGAATATTGTCACCGAACCATGCAGCCGAACCCAGAAACCATCGGGGTGGTTGCACGTGGGTGCTTTGAAAGTCTGGCGCTGAAATATCGCTCCGTGTTGGAATCTCTGGAAGCCGTGACGGCGCGGCGACTCGATACCATTCGAATCGTTGGAGGGGGCTGCCTGAACAAGCTACTCTGCCAGATGACAGCCGATGCCTGCAATCGCACGGTGGTCAGCGGTCCGGTGGAGGCCTCTGCCTTTGGCAACGTCATGCTGCAGGCCATCGCCACCGGGCATCTCTCAAACATTGGCGCAGGTCGCGCCGCAATCGCTGCATCCATCCAATGCGTATCTTATTTCCCGCAAAAAACAGACGTGTGGGATGACGCCTACGCGCGGATGGAACATACGCAAACGCACGCATGAACATGGAAAGTGAGGAAACAGTATGCATAGCACAGTCACGACCCTACCTCGGCACCAGATGTTGATTGATGGCGAACTGGTGACATCGCAAAAAACTATCGCAGTCATCAATCCCACCACAGAAGAAGTAATTTCCGAGGTTCCCAGCGGAACATTGGAGGACGTGAACGCGGCCGTTCTGGCTGCGGAAAAAGCACAGAAAAGCTGGAGCCAGTTGCCGGCCATTGAGCGGGCGCAATATTTGCGCGAAATTGCGCAGGCCATTCGGGCAGACCGAGAGCATCTGGCGCGAGTGATTACAGAGGAGCAAGGAAAGATCTTGTCGCTGGCACAGGTGGAAGTGGACTTCTCCGCCGATTACCTGGACTATATGGCGGAGTTTGCGCGTCGCTATGAGGGTGAGATCATCCAGAGCGATCGGCGTGGAGAGAATATCCTTCTCTTCAAGCACCCCATTGGCGTGATCGCCGGCATTCTTCCCTGGAACTTTCCGTTTTTCCTGATCGTTCGCAAGATGGCGCCGGCGCTGGTCACTGGCAACACGATCGTGATCAAGCCCAGCAGTGAAACACCCAACAATGCATTTGAATTTGCCAAGATCATTGCCAAGTCGAGATTGCCGAAAGGCGTCTTCAATCTTGTGTCCGGCAAAGGCAGCGTGGTGGGAGATGGCCTGGCGCGTCATCCGAAGGTCGGCATGGTCAGCCTGACCGGCAGCGTGGAAGGCGGCATCGCGGTGATGCGAGCGGCAGCCGACAATGTGACCAAGGTATCGCTGGAGCTGGGTGGAAAAGCGCCGGCAATCGTGATGCAGGATGCGGACCTCGACCTGGCGGTGAAATCCATTCGTGCTTCGCGCATCATCAATACCGGCCAGGTTTGCAATTGTGCCGAGCGCGTGTATGTCCAGGAGCCGATCGCCGATCGATTTATCGAAGCCATGAAGCAAGCGATGGAAAAGACAGTGGTCGGTGATCCATTCGAGAAAGATACGGAGATGGGGCCGATGGTCAGTCGAGCACAGATGGAATCTGTCGATAAAGCCGTGCAGACGGCGGTCGCCGAAGGAGCGCAGCTTCTTTGCGGCGGCAAGAAATATGCCGACCGAAAAGGATACTTCTATTCGCCCACGGTGTTGACGCACTGTCCCCAGGATTCGCAGGTGATGCAGCAGGAAGTATTCGGCCCAGTTCTACCAATCACTACGTTCAAAGACCTGGATGAAGCCATCGAGGACGCGAATGACTGCCAATACGGGCTGACGTCTTCCATTTACACGCGCAGTCTGGATGTTGCCATGCGTGCCTGCAATGAAATCAAGTTTGGCGAGACCTATGTCAATCGCGAAAACTTTGAGGCCATGCAGGGCTTTCACGCCGGCTGGCGAAAATCCGGCATTGGCGGCGCGGACGGCAAACATGGACTCGAGGAATATCTACAGACCCATGTGGTCTACATGAATTACGACTGGAAGAATAGGGCTTCCTCGTAGCCCCACAGAGACGAGAGAGGCTCAGGAGCGAACAAACGTCGGAATGTCGGTAGTGTCGAGAGCGGATACATTGGTGTCGAGAGGAATTCGCCCGTAATGCTGGTGCCCCCTGTAGCAACCGAGACGACCACGCACAACCCGCAGCAACAACATCCACTGATCCCGCAAGGAATGGGCCTTCAGTTCTCCCTGGTCGCAGGCCTGTTTTTTCTTTGGGGCGTTCCCAACAACTTGAACGATGTCTTGATACGCCAGTTCATGACGTCGTTTGCCATCTCGCGATTTCAGGCGGGATTGGTGCAATCGGCATTTTATCTTGGATATTTTCTAGTGGCCACGCCTGCCGCGCTGCTGATGCGAAAGTTCGGCTACAAGATGGGCTTCATCACGGGCCTGCTCCTCTTCGGTACGGGAGCATTTTTGTTCTGGCCGGCCGCCCTCGTTGGACGGTATTCATTTTTCCTGGCTGCATTATTTGTCATTGCAACCGGGCTGTCGTTTCTGGAAACGGCCTCGAATCCCTTCGCCGCGCAGATGGGAGATCCGGAAAGTGCGGCTCGGCGGTTGAACTTCGCGCAGGCCTTTAATCCGCTGGGCGCCATCTGCGGCGTGTTGATCGGCACCGTGTTTATTTTTTCCGGCATTGAGCTGAGCCCGCAGCAAGTCGCTGCCATGCAGGCTGCCCATACGTACCAGGCCTATCTCCATCAGGAAACCATGCGCGTCGTTACGCCCTATCTTGTGATCGGCGCGATTGCATTCTTATGGGCTTTCCTGATTGCGCGTACAAAGTTCCCGTCCATCGCGGGAGAGCATGAAAGTACGAATGAGGATCACGGGAGATTTCTAGAGCTGCTGTATTATCCTCATTTTCTGCTGGCGATCGTCGCGCAATTTCTTTATGTCGGCGCGCAGGTGGGCACCTGGAGCTACTTCATTCAGTACATTGAAAGCTCAACCTCCGAGCCGGAAAAGGTGGCTGGATATTTATTGACAGGAACTCTGGTGGCATTTGGCATCGGACGGTTCGCTTCCTCGGCCCTGATGCGCTATGTACAGCCTCACCTCTTAATGGGCGTATATGGACTGGTAAATATCGTGCTGCTCGGGATCGGCATTCGGTTCCCAGGCTGGATGGGCCTATGGGCAATTTTTGCCACCAGCTTTTTCATGTCCGTCATGTTTCCCACCATCTTCGCTCTCGGCATTCGCGGCCTGGGTCGCAATACCAAGATCGGCGGCTCATTGATTGTGATGGGAATTGTGGGTGGCGCGGTGCTGACTCCGGCGATGGGCTTGATTTCTGAATGGTCGCACAGCATCGCACTTGCATACATAGTTCCGCTGCTCGCCTATGCCGGGGTTGCGTTGTATTCATTCTTCGGAACCAAACTTTCTCGCAGAACTCTCGAAGCCGCGGATCCAGCGGCACTGTAGCTTTCGATCTTGATGCAGTTAACCCGCACGACTTTGCAGTCACGATTCAAGGAGAAAAAAGATGACAATCGATGCAATTTCAAGACGCTCCTTTTTGAAGCAAGTAGGCGCTGCTGGAGCTTTGGCATACTCCACTCACGCGGAAGCACTCACTGTGACTGCGCCCCAGTCTGCCACAGGTAGCGACGCAGTTTCTGCTGCGGACGCCACACAAGCCGCGACGCGGGCGCAGCGGATGGAGTGGTGGCATGCGGCGAAGTTTGGAATGTTCATCCATTGGGGGCTGTACAGCGTGTTGGGTCAGCATGAATGGGCCATGGAGGCCGAAGGAATTCCAATTCCGCAATATGAATTGATGGCGAAACATTTCAATCCCAAGCCCAACGCCGCGCGAGATTGGGCGAGGCTGGCAAAGCGTGCCGGGCAGAAGTACATGGTGATGACAACCAAGCACCATGAGGGCTTCTGCATGTTCGATACAAAGCTGACGGACTATTGTGCGCCAAAGCAAGGCCCGGGACGAGACCTGGTACGGGAGTATGTGGAAGCTGCACGCGCCGAAGGTCTGCGAGTTGGCTTCTACTATTCGCTGATGGATTGGCACCATCCCGACGGCGCGCGATGCAAGACCGATGAAGCGGCGCGGAAGCGATTTGTCGCCTATACCCACGGCCTGATTCGTGAATTGATGACCAACTACGGCAAGATCGATGTTCTCTGGTACGACGTGGACGCGCCATTGAGCCCGCAGGAATGGGAGTCGGAGCGCATGAATCAGATGGTGTTCCAGTTACAGCCGGAAATCATCGTGAATAACCGCAATGGTCTGGATGGAGATTTCTCCACGCCGGAACAGCACATTGAGGCA
>JAJYBW010000065.1:10687-11700 GCA_021778815.1 Acidobacteriota bacterium
GGGAAACATGTATGACGCTGAACGATAGCTGGGGCTATAACCGCGGCGACGACTCGTGGAAAACGCCAAAGGAAATTGTGAGCAATCTGGCGACATGCGCAGCTGGCGGCGGAAATTATCTGCTGAACATCGGACCCAAGCCGGACGGGTCGGTACCGCAGGAATCCATCGACGTACTGGATAAGGTCGGCGCGTGGCTCGACACGAATGGCAAGGCGATCTACCTGACGGAGCGAGGCTCCTTCCCTGCCGCGCCCAATACGCAATTTACCCGTCGCGGAAATACTCTGTATGTGCACCAGAAGTATTGGCCCGGGGTGACGCCGGCGGCGCAGTGGTTGAACTTTTTCCAGCCCGGAGTTGTAGTTGCCATCGGCGGTCTGAAGGCCAAGGTGAAGTCGGCGCGCCTGCTGAAAACAGGTCAAAGTGTTCCCTTTACGCAGAATGAACCGCTCACGTTGCGATTGACGGGTCTGCCTGTCGAGGCGCCCGATTCGCCAATGGCGGTGATCGAGCTGGAATGTGAATCGGAACCCACCATCGATGCATGGGAAATGGTTTCGAAATGGCCTCGCTATCAAATTGGCATCAGCTAGGTTTATGGCAGCAACGTGCAAGCTTAAATACTGGAGATGATTGCGATCGGGCTGAAGTGTGGTTGGGGCGGATGAGTACGCGTCGGCCCTGCTGCCCTCGTGAGGTGAATACCAATGAAGTTTCTGCTCGCTCTGTCTTTGTTTGCGTTTTCCTGGATGCCTATGCACGCAGTGAATCCTACCCCGTGGCAGACGAAGGTTCAGCAGGAATTGCCGCTCCTGGGGCACCGCAACTGGATTGTCATCGTCGATTCGGCCTACCCGTTGCAGACGTCTCCGGGTATTGAAACCATAGAAACCAGCACCGATCAGCTCACCGTGGTGCGGCAAGTTCTACAGTCCGTCGCTCACTCCCGCCATGTCAGGCCGGTCGTGTTCATGGATGCGGAGCTTCCCTATATTACGGAGCAGCAAGCT
>JAJYBW010000066.1 GCA_021778815.1 Acidobacteriota bacterium
GCCATGTTCACTAGCATGCAACTCCATTTCTACGGCGAGAGAAAGACCAACAAAATCCATGCCAATGTTTCGAATCTTGGCGTCATGAAATCCGTTTGGTAGTTTTTCCTCGATTTCTTCAAAGGTCATTCCCAACTCCTCCATGTAGTCTAAGCGTCCGCGCGATTTCATTTGATCTACATTAACTGCACTGCATCAACATCTACGGTGATGTGACGGCGGGGAATTTCTGCCGAATCGGCGAAGGCGAGCATCTGACGCACAGCGGCGGCGAGTTGCTTGCGCGACGACGCTTTCAAGATCAAATGAAAACGATGGATGCGCTTGATGCGGCTGATCGGCGCGCTAGCCGGGCCCAGCACGCGTACGCCGGGAAATGTCTGATGCTGAAACCAATTTCCTAATTGACTGGCCCACTGCGAGGCCTTCGCGGGGTCGGTGTGCTCGATCAGAATATTCGTCAACATAGCTGCGGGCGGATAATGCAGCAGGCGGCGATAGCGCAATTCCTGTTCGACGAAGCCGAGATAATTATGCTCGGCGGCGCAGCGGATGGCGTAATGATCCATGTGATGCGTCTGCACCAGCACGCGCCCCGGCAGCTCGCCGCGACCAGCACGACCGGCGACCTGGGTGAGCAGCTGAAAGACACGTTCGGCGGAGCGGAAGTCCGGCAGGCTGAGGGCATGATCCACGCCCAGCACCCCAACCAGCGTGACGCCATGAATGTCGTGACCCTTCGCGATCATTTGCGTGCCGACCAGCAGGTTCACTTCGCCACTATGCAGGCGCGCGAGAATGCGTTCATAATCGCGATGATGGCGCATGGTGTCGCGGTCCATGCGGGCGATTCGGGCGCGCGGAAATAGCTGCTGCAACCGCTCCTCGCCCTGCTGAGAGCCCACGCCGAAGAAGTAGAGATGCTCGCTCTCGCACTTGGGGCAATGCTTAGGAACTGTGCGCCGAAAGCCGCAGTAGTGACACTCCATACGTTGATGCACGGGCGAGCTCGTTTCATCTTCGGCAGCGGTCTTGTGATGCGTCAGGGCGATGGCGCAGTTATCGCACTCCAGTTTTTCGCCGCAGGCACGGCACATCACGACGAAGGAATAGCCGCGCCGATTCAGCAGCAGCATGGCCTGCTCACCGCGGCCCAGCGTCGCTTCAATTTCTTCCGTCATCGCGCGCGCGAGCAGCGATTCCTGGCCCGTCTCGGCAAACTCCTGGCGCATATCGATCAGGGAAACTTCCGGCAATGGTCGATTGCCGACGCGCTGCTTCAACGACAGTAGCGAATATTTTCCGCGCTGCGCGTTAGCCCAGGATTCGAGCGATGGCGTGGCCGAACCGAGGACGACGGTGGCGCCGGCCAGCTTGGCGCGCATCACGGCGACATCGCGGGCGTGATAGCGGGGCAGTTCTGCCTGCTTGTAGGAAGTGTCGTGTTCCTCGTCGATGACGATCAGCGCAAGGTCGGCGATGGGTGCAAAGACAGCGGAGCGAGTGCCGACGACAACGTGGGCTTCGCCGCGACGGATGCGGTGCCACTGTGCCGTGCGTTCTGCGCCGCTGAGCGCGGAGTGCAACAGTGCGACCTGATCACCGAAGGTAAATCGCAATTGCGCCAGCATGGCTGGAGTGAGGCCGATTTCCGGTACTAACAGCAAGCTCGACAGACCCGCGTCGAGCGCACGACGCATGGCGGCGATGTAGACAGCAGTTTTGCCGGAGCCGGTGACGCCGTGGAGCAGAAATGGCTGGAATTTTCGGGAGTGAACACTGGCGGCGATCTGCAACATAGTTTCTCGTTGCGCGTCGTTGAGCATGGCCTCGACCGGCACCGACGGCAGATCGCCGGAGAGAGCGAAGCTGTCGATGGCGTCGACGGCGGGGATTTCTTCGATGCGAACCAGTTCGCGCCGGACCAAGGTGCCGAGCGTCGATTCTGGAAGGGAAAGCTGGCGAATGTCTGAGACGGCGAGACGGCCGCCGGCGCTGGCCAGCTCTGCCAGCAGGTGCTGCTGATTTTCGTTCAGCTTGGGCATGCGCGCATCCGGAACCAGCACGGCAATGCGCACCGTGGTGCGAAGTTCGCGCGCGGCCGCGGTGGATTCGCGCGTGATGAGACGCCTGGTGACAAGCCGGTGCAAGAGTGCGGCGCTGGCGGATGCTTTATTGCGGAGTGTGGCAGCGCGAGACTGGCCATGCTCGGCCAGAAATTTGAGGACGGCATCCTCGGACTGATCGGCGGTATTCGATTCCAGGGTTTGTTGAGGAGGAACCTCGAGGGCAGCAGCGCCGCGTGGCGTGATGGAGTAAACAATTTCTTTGCGGATTTCTGCGCTGAGCGGAAGCATGGTGCGCAGCACTTCACCCAAAGGAGCGAGGTAGTACTCGGCAATCCACGAGCCGAGTTGGAGCAAGTGTTCGGAGAGCACCGGCTCCTGATCGAGGACACGCAGGATGGGGCGAATCGTTGCGGGAGAAATATTTTCGGGTGAGGCGATGCTTCCGTCTGCATTGGTGCGATCGTGCAGCGCCACAACGACGCCCTGGAGTTGCTCGCGGCGGAAGGGAACGAGAACGCGGCCGCCGACAACGGGGTCGCCGCTCTCGATCGAATAGGTGAAGACGCGATCCACGGGCACGGGCAGCGCGACCTCACAAAAAAGCGGCATAAGGAATGTTTACACGAGGGAGGGGACGGGGCACGAGACAGGCTGGAAATCGTCGACGGCGGGCAAGAATCCAAGTATCGCAGGAAACGCTGCCACGCCGAGGACGACCGTGCGAACCCTGGCGTGGCTCAGTGTGCGGCGACAAGGAATTCATTGAAATGCGCGAGGGTGCGCTGCTGGGCTAATTTCGCGGCGGCTTCGTTGTAGCTGGCGTTCCCATCACGATTGAAGGCGTGACCGGCTCCCGGATAGATAAAGACGGAGAAGCCAGGATATTCATGCCGCACTTCTTCGACCACGGTCTGCGGAATGTGATTGTCGTCGAGGCCAAAATGAAAAATCGCCGGGGCGGTAAATCTTTCGTGGATGTAATGCTGAATCCCACCGGGATAGTATGAGACAGTTGCGTCGGGATGGATGCGAGTGTTGCTGACCCAGGCAAGTGTGCCCCCCCAGCAGAAGCCGACGACGCCAACCTTGCGTGCCCCATGCTCGCGAAGATACTGGATGGCGGCGGCAATGTCCGCGAGGGTTTGATCGAGCGGGATGCGCTGCACAATCTGCATCCCCTGCTTAGCCTCATCCGGCCCATAAGCTAGTTCCACGTCTCGTTGGGCACGGTCAAACAGTGCAGGCGCGATGGCAAGATAGCCGGCACGGGCAAAGCGATCTGCGACGGAACGGATGTGCGCGTTCACGCCGAAAATCTCCTGCAGAACGACAACGCCGGCTTTCGGTTCTCCGCTGGGCTGTGCGATATAGGCATCAAACTTGTGGCCATCGGAGGCTTGCAATTGTGTGTGTTGCGGCATTTCTCATCTCCTCTTTGTAATGGGATGCAATCGCCACGGACGACCGCACGTGACGGATAAAGGTTCAGGACTCGCTACGTTTGGGTGGGGTGAGGTTGAGATACTTCATGGCGAGCTGCAGATCTTTCCATGTTTCCGCCTTCTGCCGTGGATCGCGCAGAAGATAAGCCGGATGGTAGGTGACGATGAGCCTGGTCCCCATACAATCATGCATCTTTCCACGCAACACAGACAGCGCCGCCTTAGAGCCCAGCAAATAGGTGGCGGCGGTCGATCCCAATGCGACGATTAACTTGGGCCGGACGACGCCGATTTGCTGAAATAGAAACTGCGTACAAATGTTGGCTTCGGCGGGCTCAGGTACGCGATTTTTCGGTGGCCTACACTTCACGATGTTTGCGATGTAGACGCGTTTTCGATCGAGGCCCATGGCCGCGATCATGTTATTCAGCAATTGTCCGGCGCGGCCAACGAATGGCACGCCCTGCATATCTTCATCGGCGCCGGGACCTTCGCCAACGAACAGCAATTCGGCATTGGGATCGCCATCGCCGAAGACAATTTTGTTGCGACCCTCAAACGCAAGCTGGCAGCGGGTGCAATCGCCAATTTCCTGACGGAGGGCTTCGAGCGCTGCGGCTCGGGCAGCCGGCGCGATGGCTGGTGAGGAAAAGTCGATGGCGGCGGGAGCTACGAGAAGGCTGGATTTTGGCGGCATGATCGGCAAGGGCTCGGCGATGACGGGATTGGGTATTGGAGTGGGCTCGGGCAATGAGGATATCGGCTCGACGATCGAAGCATGCGCATCATCGATGCCGCGATAAAAATCCACGCCGCCCATTTCTCTGCAATAGGTAAGGACGGTGGCGAGTTGCTGGCGTTGTTCCGGAGAAAGAACTGTTTTCATGGACGGTACATCAGTGTGAGAAAAAGATTATCGCTTGGCCAGCACGGAAACTGCGTTCATCTCGGCGACGATCTGGCGTGGGCGACGCAATTGCTGGACTTCATCCAAGATGCGATCGGCAAGCAACCGTTTCGACATCTCAGGCAGCTCATGGGCGGCGTTTGCGGTTAGGAAGGTAACGGCATTTCGATCCGAGTCAAAGCCGATCTGCGGACGGGCAACGTCGTTCAGCACGATCGCGTCGACGCCCTTGCGAGCCAGCTTATCCCGGGCATGCTTGAGAGGGTTTTCAGTTTCAGCCGCAAATCCAATGACGAGGGTGCCAGGCTGGCGAACTTGCATGACCTCCGCCAGGATGTCTGAAGTAGGTTCAAGTTCGATGGTGATGGGGCCGGTGCGCTTGATTTTCTGCTCCGCGCGCAATCGTGGCCTGTAGTCTGCAACGGCAGCGGCCTTCATAACCAACGTTGCCCTGGGAAGATGTTTCAGCACCGCCTGGCGCATTTCCTCTGCGGTGGTAACGGAGACAAACTCACATCCCGCGGGCGGCGACAGACGAGTGGGCGCGCTGACCAGTATGACGCGGGCGCCGCGTTGCAGCGCGGCCTCGGCGAGTGCATATCCCATTTTTCCGCTGGATCGATTACCGATGAAGCGAACCGGGTCAACAGGCTCACGGGTACCGCCGGCGGTGACAAGAACAGTTTCGCTGGCCATGTCGTGGCGGCGATGGAGCACGTCCAGAATGGTCCGTACCAGGTCCTCCGTCTTCGCCAGGCGACCTTCGCCGAGCATGCCGCAGGCGAGGTAGCCGCTATCCGGGGAGGCGATGGTGGCCCCGCGAAGACGCAGGGTTTCAAGATTATCTTGCGTGCCCGGGTGCTCCCACATCTGCACGTTCATGGCAGGAGCGAGGATCAGAGGCGCGGGCGTGGCTAGTGCCATGGTGGTCAGAAAATCATCGGCCATGCCGTGCGCCAGGCGAGCAAGAATATCCGCAGTCGCCGGCGCGATGATCAGGGCCTGCGTCGATTGCGCTTCCGAAATATGTTCGATGGCGGAATTAGAGTTGGGAACCGCGCCGTCTCCGTCCCACAGACCGGTAATGACGCGGTGGCCGGTCAGGCCGGCGAATGTCAACGGGGTGATAAATTGCTGTGCTGCCGCTGTCATTACGACGTGCACATCGAGCGCCTGTTGTTGCAACGCCCGCACCAGTTCTGCTGCTTTGTAAGCAGCAATTCCTCCGGTAACGCCGACCGTGACCTTCATGGGTCTGATTGTAACCCGTGTACTCGACTGCTTGCCGGTTTCAGTTGAAGGTGTGACGACGCGACTGGAGTCAACGAGGGCAAGGATATTCCGGAGTCCTAAGATTCAATTCGACGTGAGCCACAAAGAGCGGCTACCTTGACCGAAGTCAGAAAGGAAAGGGTATCTCTGGTTCTGCTCTTATGTGTGCAAGATCGGCGTGTAGCCGGCGGGTAATCCCAACTCTTTCCGGGATGGACCTTCGGGAACAATGTAACTGATCAGGCCAGCCTGCATTTCATCCTGGGCGATGCGGGTTGCTTTGGTGGAGCGGTTGGGGACCATCGGGCTGGATCCAGACTGTAACTGGCGAGCGCGACGGGCGGCTACGTGGACTGCCCTGTACTTACTTTCTTTGACGGCTAATTCTTCCATGGTGCGACCTCCGGCAATGTGGGGAAACTGATTGCTGGTTCAAAACCAATTCCGGGACTGCGATTGATTGACATCAGAGTACAGGGATAAACCGAAAGACGCTAGCACTGGCTGCAGGCGGGTAGCCGAATTCTGCAACAGGCATTGCAAGGCTAATTTCTTGTAGTGGAGCAGTTCTGAGACAGTCAATTGCGCGACATAGGGATTGGGACCCGAGCTGCGTTCTGCAATTACGATCGCACTCAATTCTTCCGCGGCTCGGTCCAGAACGTCGTTGACGAGGACGTAGCGGTACTCGTGATATTTCTCAATCTCGTGACGGGCGGTGGCGAGGCGTTTCTGGACGACCGATTCTTCCACTCCGCCTTCGGCGCGGCTGCGGTTGCGAAGCCGCCGCTCCAGCACATCTGGGTTGGGAGGAAGGATAAAAATGGTAATGGCCTGCGGCATGTTATGGCGAACCTGCGCAGCGCCCTGAACGTCGATGTCGAGCAACAGATCGTTGCCACGCGCGGTTGCTTGCTCCAGACTGCAGCGAGCGGTGCCATAGTAGTTCCCAAATACGTCGGCGTGCTCCAGGAACTCATCGCCGGCAATCATCTGCTGGAATTGATCGCGCTGGATGAAATGATATTCGCGGCCTTCCTGCTCTGAGCCGCGCGGGGCGCGAGTGGTGTAGGAGACAGAAAAGTCGAGATTGGGCACCATGGAACGCAGCTGGCTCACCAGTGTGGATTTTCCTGAGCCGGAAGGTGCGGAAAGAATAAATAAAAGTCCTGCCACGTGCAGGAGTCTCCTGAACTTGAAAAGGAATGGTTCCCTTCAGATTACTCGAGATTCTGTACCTGCTCGCGAGCCTTTTCGATTTCCGACTTCATGGCCAGACCCAATTCTGTAATGCGCAGGCTGCGGGCCGCGATACTGCCGGTCTTCGACAGGGTCGTGTTAGCTTCGCGGGTCATTTCCTGCAGCATGAAGTCGAGCTTCTTGCCCACCTCGCCGCCTTGATAGAGCAGCCGGCGAAACTGATCGATGTGGGCGCGGAGCCGTGCCAGTTCCTCTTCGATGTCGCTGCGTTCGGCCAACAGCGCGGCTTCTTGCAGAATCCGATCGCGATCGAGATTGAAGGTGTCGCCGAGGAGCTCGCGCATTTTCTGGTCGAGCCGCTCGGTCTGCGCCTGCTGCATGCCGGCGCGCAGGGAGGACAACTCATCGACATATTCCTGCAGGCGAGAGAGTATCCGATGCAGCTCTTCGGCCAGCGCGTGGCCTTCCTGCGCGCGCATGGTATTCAGGCTCTCCATGGCGGGTTGCAGCGCAGCCGCGGCGGCCAGTTCAATCTGGGATTGCTCGGCTTCTTCCGCGCGCGGAGCCTCCATCGACCAAACTCCGGGGAGTCGAAGGGCGGAGTTCAAATCCGGCTGGACGCCTCGCAGTTTGTGCTCGCTGCTGGCGGCGCGAAAGGCTTCAATATAAGCCTTGACCACGGCTGAATTGTATTGTGGAGCGGGAGGGGCGCTCTCTCGCTGCACGGAAAGGCGCACTTCAATGTGACCGCGAACCACATGTTCCTTGATTGTTTTTCGCCACTGAATTTCTAGCGCGTCCATGCCGTTCGGCAGATAGAACTGCAAATCCAGATAGCGATGGTTGACGCTTTTCAACGTTACGACGAAGGTGGTGTTTCCCGGGGCGACGCCGGTCAGGCGAGCAAATCCTGTCATGGAACGAATCGGCAACTGACTCATGAATGATTCCTTGCTGCGACGGCAGCTTCTGAAATATCGAAGAATTGCAGCTGATGCAACTTCTGAAATGTCGGAGAACTTGTGAGCAGTTCCTCATAGGTTCCGATGGCGGTGATCGAACCTTCTTCCAGAACGGCAATGCGGGTGGCGCGGCGAACGGTGGAGAGGCGATGGGCGATGACGAAGACGGTACGATGTTGCATCAGGTTCGCAAGAGCAGCCTGGACTAACGATTCACTCTGAGCGTCGAGGGCGGAGGTGGCTTCGTCCAAAATTAAAATGGGCGCATCTTTCAGCAGGGCGCGAGCGATGGCCAGGCGTTGGCGCTCGCCGCCGGACATGCGAAAACCTTTTTCTCCAATGACGGTGTCGTAGCCATCCGGCATCTGCTCAATAAACTCGTGCGCCAGGGCAGCCTTGGCAGCGTCGATGATCTTTTGCTTGGGTACGTCGGGTTGGCCGTAGGCAATGTTGTTGCGCACCGTGTCGTTGAACAGAATCGTTTCCTGGGTGACCTTGGCGATCAGGGTGCGCAGGGAGTGGAGGCTAACATCGCGCAAATCATGGCCATCGATCATGATGGCGCCACTGGTGACGTCGAAGAAGCGTGGAATCAGGTTGACCAGGGTCGTCTTTCCGGCGCCGCTGGGGCCGACGAGCGCGATCACTTCACCCCGGTGCGCGATCAGATTGATGTCGTGCAGCACTTGTTTCTGGCCTTCTTCGTCTGCATAGCAGAAATTGACGTGGTTGAAGGAAAACGTCTTCTTGAAGGCCTTCAACTGGACCGGACCCGGCTTCTCGCGAACATCGTCCTGCGCATCGATGAAGTTGAAGATGGAAGACGAAGCGCCCATGGCCTGTTGAAAATTGTTATAGAACAGGGCAAACTTTCGCACCGGATCGTAAAGCTTGAATACGGCAACAATGAAGGCGAGAAAGACCCCCTCGGTCATGGCGTGCTGCTGAATTCGCGTCCGTCCCAGCAGCAGCAGCAACGCGATTGCGACGAAGCCGATGAAGTCCATTAAGGGAGAACTGATGGCCTGGGCGCTGACCGATCGCAGGTTGGCGCGGAACAGGCGCCGGGCCGCGGTGCGAAACCGGACCATCTCCCACACTTCCATGTTGAAGGCTTTGACGATGCGGTTGCCGGTGACGGTTTCATGCAGGATGTTCTGGATCTCCGCCAGCTTGTCCTGTCCGCTGCGCGTGGTGGTGCGGACGCTGCGTCCGATGCGCCGTGCCGACGATATGACCACCGGAACGAACAGCAGCAACACCCAGGCCAGCTTGCCTCCGTACAAAATGACGACAACGGTGAGGAACAGGAAGGTGAAAAATTGCTGCAGAAACTCCGACATGACCGTCGACATGGCAAACTGCACTTTTTCGACATCATTGATCAAGGTGGAAAGAATGGTCCCTGTCGAGTGTTTCTGGAAAAAGGAGACCGAACGGCGCAGGATGCTTTCATACAGGTCATTGCGCAGATCCGTAATCAAACCGTATCCGGCGTAGTTTGACAAATATGTGCCCAGGTAATCGCACAGACTTTTCACAATGGATGACGTGACCAGCGCAAAGGCGACCATGGTCCATGCGTTGTGAAAATGACCGGGAACCAGTTGTTCTAGATTCAATTGCACGACGCGATGGTCGATGACAACGCCATGCGCACCGAACAGCGGCAAGTGCGGTGTTATATCGGAAGGCTTCAGTACCTGATCGAAGATGGGTTTGATCAGCAGTACGCGAAATGCGTCCAGCAGGCCAACCATCGCCATCAGCAAAATGGAGGCGAGCGCCTGCAAAGTGTAGGGGCGTACGTACGCGAGCAGGCGGAGGTAGAACTTCATGCCCGCGCCTCTTGCCTGGCTGGATCAGGCAATCGACATTGCACAGAGATCTCGCGCATGGACGATGAGCCCAATGTGTTCGACTGATGCGTAGGCTGCGCTTTCATTTGTCGCTGGGGCACGCCCATGATTGTAGAAGAAGGGTAGCATTCCCGCGCGATTGAGCGGGAGGCACGCTTGGAATCGCATGTATGCTTGGAATCTTGAAAATAATTCGCAGGGTTTGAAGTCCTGAATTCTTCTGATCCGCACGGCACGACTGACGCCGTGCCCCGATTCAAGGCAGCAGGCGGCTGCCGATTGAGAACGGCGAAGCTGCGGCACACATGCCATTCGCTATGCGCTGGCCGAGAATCGCGGCGGAAGCGAAAAACTCAGTCGAGCAGATGCAGTTCTTTTCCCGGCTTGAAGCGGACAGCGCGGCCGGGAGCGATGGGCACTTCGGCGCCGGTGCGGGGATTGCGTCCGATGCCGGTTTTGCGGGGCTTAACGCTGAAGACGCCAAATCCACGCAGTTCGATGCGATCACCTCCGGCCAGAGCCGTTTTCATGCTCAGGAAGACAGTGTCGACGGCTGCCTCGGCCTTGACCCGAGGTAAGCCGGTGCGTTCGGCAACCTTATGTACCACGTCTTGTTTGATCAATTGAATGACTCCCTTTGAGACTGTTGGATGATCGCAAAGTTGCGTAACACCATGCTAGGGTCGACTTTTCGAGATTGTCAATGGAGCGGCACTCTCGTACACTCGCCCTAAAGCCAACTATTTTGCGGGACCGCGCTGCGGGCTACCGCCCCGCATGCCAACCTACCGAGGAGAAGGATGTCGATTAAGAGCGATCGCTGGATTCGCGAAAACGCGCTCCAGAACAAAATGATAACGCCGTTTAGCGAAAAACAGGTCCGAGAGGGAGTTATTTCCTACGGGCTTTCTTCGTATGGATACGATTTGCGAGTTTCCGACGAATTCAAGATTTTTACCAATGTCAACAGTACGGTGATTGATCCAAAAAACTTTGATGAGCGTTCGTTTGTCACCACCCAGGCAGAATCGGTCGTGATTCCGCCCAACTCCTTTGCGCTGGCGCGATCGGTCGAATACTTCAAAATCCCGCGGGACGTACTTACGATTTGCGTGGGCAAGTCGACCTACGCGCGTTGCGGAATCATCGTGAATGTGACGCCGTTCGAGCCGGAGTGGGAGGGATTTGTAACCCTGGAAATTTCCAACACGACGCCTCTTCCGGCGCGCATCTATGCGATGGAGGGTTTGTGCCAGATTTTATTTTTCCAATCGGATGAGGTTTGCGAGATCAGTTATGCGGACCGTAAAGGAAAATATCAAAACCAGCAGGGAATTGTGTTACCCAAGCTGTAGTTGATGCGGGGGACAAACCAGTTTGGGGCATGCAATGAAAGACGGTGAAATGTGGCGGAGGTGAATCCATCTTCACTCCATGCGGTCAGTTCCACTTCCGCAAAGAGTGCAGACAGGCGGGCCGTAGTCCGACTGCCGGAGAAGCGAATACGGGTCTATGTGGTCGGTCTCGACGCATTGCGGGCCAAAGGTCTGCAGGCGCTCTTTGAAAAAAATTGCGGAATCGACATTCTGATGGAGGATATTCCTTCGCTCCCAGCGTCCCACCCGGGGCCAGATTCCGCCTTCAGCTTGGCGGTGGTGGGAGCCAATGCTGGACCCGATATTTTCAGTGTGATTGCCTCCATTCGTTCCGCGCACCCGGGACTTCCCATTATCGTCATGTCTCCTGCCTCGGGTCAGGAAGCGATTTTGAGGGTGCTGATGCTGGGCGCGAAAGGCTTTCTACATGAAGCCAGCACGCCGGAGCTTTTTGAGAAAGCGGTTCGTATGGTGGCTGCCGGTTCGCTCTGGGCTCCTCGGCGAGTGCAGGCAGACTTGATTCATCGGCTATTGACGACGCTTGAATCGCAACGGGGGGCTCAGGCGAGCGGGGTG
>JAJYBW010000067.1 GCA_021778815.1 Acidobacteriota bacterium
TACCTGATTGTACGACGCCGCGCCCGCGAAAGTTCCACGCTCCCATCGGGATGCGGAGCCCACCGCGTGTCAGCAATCCATCCGCATTATTGGATCTTGAAGCCCGTTTCCTGCGTCAACGCGCCAATCTGTTTCTCGCGGTCTTCGGATAGGCTCCGCACCCGCGTTCCCACCTCACTCGCCTTCGGCACGTTCGTCGCGGATTGAGCTTTTTGTGCCACCTCCTGATCGTTCTTGATATACCCGTCCATCTGCACCAGGTACATCTGGTCGAATGGCTTCCCTGTCATTTTTTTCATCTGCTTTTCAGCCTTTTTTGTCTGGCTGGGCACCAGCTCCGGCTGCATCATCTCGCCGTTGGGGTTGGGAAGGATCAGCTCGTTTGAAACGCCATGATTTTCGCTGATCACGTCATGCGCAAATTTCTTCACGTCGTCATTGCTGCTGTTCTTCAGCGCCATCTTGCTCAGGTCGTTCTCCACATCAAAATTCCTGCGAAGATTCCCGAACATATTTTGCTCGACCATCATGTCGTTGTTCTGCATGCCGCTGGTCCCAGGCGGCTGCACCCCGTCCGGGGACATATTGCCGTTGGGGTTGTTCATATTGCTGTTAGGAGAAGCCCCGCCCATCGGCGCGCCACCATGCATCTGCGCCCGCGCAAGCGGCGTTATCGTCAACAGCAATAACCCCGCGGCCAAAAGGCCCGCTTTTAGAAAATTGAAGTGGTTTTTCCCTTTCATTTCGCTACCTCCCTGGTTCGCATCGGATCATCCAAACATCCCGCATCAACCTATAGAATCTAACAAAATTAGACGACTCCTTTACCCGAATGGTCTCCTGTCCCCTTCGAATTCCGGCGTGCGCCAAATCATCGGCCTGGATGCAAAATTCGACCAGTTCCACTGAAACATTTGATCCTACACAGTTCGCCACTCACCAGATAGAGGGAAAATTGCCCACGCCAGCGACCGAGAGTCACGATGAATACGCGGCAGCAATAGGCAAAGGGAACCAACCCTTTTCACTATCGCGTGGCGCAGACGGCGCGACCAACCGCGGTACCGCTCCCGACCGAACCTATTCCGCCGCCCTGGCGGACACCGATACGGCGACGGTTGGCCAGACAGAGTAGCCGTACGTCTATCCAGATCAAGAGGACCAGACCGCATGGACAGAATCGCAGTTGAAGGAGAGTTAGCCAGAAACGGTTCTGTGTATCCGCACCTCCGCAAGAGGCAAGAACGCGCACACCTTAACGATTCGCGACTGGGGCCTGCGTCCCAGGGTAGACCTTGATCCAGTGATTTCTCATCTGTGGCGTCATCCTCTTGCCATCAAAATTGAACACGATCAGGTTCGTGTTCTGCCTGGGCATGTGGCAATGAATGCAGTTGTTCGTGACCGGGTGACCCGGTTTTTTGAATGTCGCAGAGTCCGGCTTGTGGCAAGTCAGGCATTTACCGGAAAAATAGGCCACGTCGTGCTGCGTCACATGCACATCGTGGCACGTCAGGCAGGTCATGTTCGACGAGCGATAGCAAACGCTCTTTTCCAGCATCCCCACCTGGTTGCCATGAACGTCCGCCGGGGCGAAATTACCCGGCGGCGGAAGATCAACATACTTCTCCAGCACCTCCCCCGGACGGTAGGAAAACGCCGGCTTCAGCGGCCAGCCCAATCCAGCATGACACCAGGCACAAAGATCCATCTGCCGTTCTCTCGGGAATCTCGCCGGATTCAATATGCCCGAACTTGAACCAGCCGCCACGCCTGGGGTTGAGCCACGCACCGACTTCGATGCCTCTAGCGCAACATGCTCTCGTCCCGGCCCATGACACACTTCGCACTGGATGCCCAGCGAGTAACCCGCAGGGCTATACCGGTTCATAGGCGGTGGACGACTTTCAAAATACGTTGCGTGACACTCCAGACATCGTGGAATAATCGGCCGGTCGAAATCGGCATACCCGTCGCGATAGCCAGGACTGTTCACCCATCCCAGGTTTGCCCAATAGGAGACTGGCAGCTCAAATAACTTGTCTCCCTTCCAGTACAAATACGTTTGCCCCTTTTCCCCGGACCCAATCACTACATCCATCCGCTCAGTCTGCGAAGTTGTGTCGGGAGCGTCTCCTTCCACCGCCGTCTCAGAAAATGAGGGTTGGCCCCCATTCGTGCGGTGCTCCTCCATCCTGAAATAAAGTCCCGGATTTGCCGTTTTCAAAATGTTGTTGCCCGATGTGAACTGACCCAGAACGGTGGTTGCGCTGGGCTCGCTGGAGGTCAGATAGTGCGTCGTCTTGTGAAAGGAATCGACTGTTTCGGCATGACAGCGCAGGCAAGCACCATCCCCGACGTACCCATCTCGTGCAGGCTGTGTTGCGCCTGTCACCGCCGTGGATGCATTCTGCCCGCCCGGCGCAGCGCTCAACGGTGCCGCCAGCACCAAAGCAATCACGATCGCGACAACTCGACTCTTATTTTCAGGGGATGCCATTGACCGATATAGTATCCCGCTGCTGCGAATTTCGTCGCCGTCCAACTTCCGCCACACAACCTGTTCGTGTAACGTACCCGTATCGACGCAGGAGGGACCCATGGCAACGACACACGTTCTGATAGCTCAGGCCTACTCTGCCTTTAACCATCGGGATATCGACAGCGCCCTGGTGCTCATGAGTGAAAACGTCAGCTGGCCCAGGGCCTCGGAGGGCGGTCGCGCTGTCGGCAAAGAAGAGATTCGCGCCTACTGGACCCGCCAGTGGAAGCAGTTTGATCCTCACGTCGAACCGATCGAAGTGATCGACCGCGAAGGCGGCATCACCGACGTCAGAGTGCATCAGCTCGTGAAGAGTCTCGCCGGCGACGTTCTTTCCGATAGCGAAGTCTGGCACGTCTACACCATTGCCAACGGCCTCATCGAACGCATGGACCTCAAGCCCACCGAAGCCAGCCCCAACCCATCCCCATCCGCAGCATTCTCCAGGCACTAGAAGCCTGCCTTCCCCTGACAGGTCAGCTCTTACACTCCGTTTGTCATGGGATATATCCTGACTCTGCTTCCGGCGACAAATTTTTCGTGATGAATTGCGCACTGGGATAGACTCCTGACAATGATTCGACCCTTGTTCTTTTCAGCGCTGCTTTTCACAGCCACAGCAGCCATCGCTTCATCCCAGAATGCAACCGCCGCACCTGCCTCAGCTTCGCCTTCGATTGCTTGTCCTGCCGCGAGCGGGCCGCCGCCGCAATCTCCGCACAAATGGGTCGCTGTATCGGGTGGGGTAATGGCCAGAAACAGAATCGCAGGGAAAGATCCCAAGTATCCCTCCGATGCCAGGAGGGCCCATATCGAAGGGCGCGTCGGCCTTGAAGCAACCATATCGGACACCGGAAAGGTGGAAGACCTCTGTGTCAGCCAGGGGCCTGCGATGTTGCAACAATCTGCATTCGACGCAGTGAAGACGTGGCGCTACAAGCCGTTTGCTCTGAATGGCCGTCCGGTCGAAGTAAAAACAATGATCCTCGTAGACTTCATCCTTCGCTAAGCCGAGCCTGATGTCCATTGTCGGCGCTGCCATCCCCAACATCCCACGCCCATCCGATTCGTTCTGTATCAGCGCCCGAATCGTTCTGTATCAGGGCCCGACTTCAATCGGGCCGTCAACGCAGCAAACTGCCACAGAGCGCCAATAAAGCATTTGCTTCGCCATTTACTTGAGTTTTGAACTCCGCATCAACGAGCACAAAAATCATGAGCGCTCTCAGAAGACACTCAGACGCATGATGCAGGCAGAACCCTTGGAATACAAGGCAATCGCTGCTTCGCAGTGAGAGGTCTTAGGCGGGGTTATCAGCCCAGGCTCCAGTTTGGGTGACTTCACCGCCGCCGGTTTAAACTGACCCTATCACCAGTGGGACCATCCTTTGACAACAAATACAGCCGTACTGGAAGCCAGGGATCTATCCCGCACGGTCGATCAGCCGGGCGGTCCCAAATCTCTGCTGCGCAATATCAGCTTTCGCCTCGACCAGGGACAGGTGCTGGCCGTCCTGGGCCCTAGCGGAGCCGGCAAAAGCACCCTGCTGCGCCTGTTGAACCGGCTGGATGAACCCACCAGCGGCACCGTCCTGCTGCAAGGCGCCGACACCCGCGACATGGACCCACGCACCCTGCGCCGCCGCGTCGGCATGGTCATGCAGCAGGCATATTTGTTTCCCGGCGCGGCCGCCGCCAATGTTCGCTACGGCCCCGCCCAGCACGGAATCGTCCTGGAGGACTCCCAGGTGGCCGATCTCATCCGGCAAGTCGGCATGGCTGGCTATGAAGACCACGATGTCTCTACCCTTTCCGGCGGCGAGGCCCAGCGAATTTCCATCGCCCGCGCCCTCGCCAACCAGCCCGAAGTCCTGCTGCTCGACGAGCCCACCTCCGCCCTCGACGATCTCTCGAAACAGGACATCGAGCATCTGCTGGCCTCTCTGGTCCGCGAACGGAATATGACCTGCGTCTGGGTCACCCACGACGTCGCCCAGGCCCGTCGCGTCGCCGACCTGGTCCTGCGGCTGGAAGCCGGCCAGTCCATTGCCTTTGGCACATCGCAGGAGTTGCTGCATGCTTAACCTCCTGTTTCACACCCAAATGTCTCTTGGGGTCGGCCAGGCCGCCGTCGTCGCCGTGCTCGCCATCATCGTCGCCCAGTTCGCTTCCCGCCGTGGAGCGAAAATCGGCCGCGAAATTCCCATGGTCCTGCTGCGCGGCATCGTTCAAATTCTGCTCGTCGGCTTTTTAATTGCCGCCATGCTGCGCGGTCCCTGGTGGACTGGGATTCCCGTCTTGGTCGTCATGATCTTCATCGCCGCCACCATCGTGCGCCGCCGCGTGCCGGAACTGCCCGGCGCCTACACGCTTTCTCTGCTCTGCATGGCTGCCGGCGCAGGTGGAGTTCTCACCGTGATGACCCTGCTCGGCATTGTCGAGCCCAAGATCATCATCCTCATCCCCGTGGGCAGCATGGTCATTGCCCAGAACATGAACATTCAGTCCCTGTTTCTCAATCGCTTTCTGGGAGAAGTCCGTTCCCATCGCGGCGAAATTGAGTCTGCCCTGGCCCTCGGCGCCTCTCCGGAGCATGCCGCCGAATCGTACCTGTACGCTTCCTTCCACGCCAGCCTGATCCCGGCCATCGATAATCTGCGCTCCCTCGGCATCGTCTGGATACCCGGCATGATGGCCGGCATGGTCCTCTCCGGCACTTCGCCCATCTATGCCGCGCTCTACCAGTTCGTCATCCTCAGCATGATTTTCATCGCCGGCGCCGTCAGCTGCCTCACAGCCACCTACCTGGTCCCACGCCGAATTTTCACCCCGCAGCAGCAACTTCGCCGCCTGACTTAGCGCCGTTTCGCCCTCAAAAGACTCCCAATCCGCCAAAACTACGCCAATTATTTATTTTGCATAAATTACGGTGCAAATTACTCTGAAAAATATAGTTGCCTTAGCAACCAGATTCGCTAAAATCGACCAACTTAGTTGCTAAGGCAACTAATCCCCCCCTCGCACTGGGCTGCGGCCGTTGCGACCAAGGCGCGATGCCTCCTCGAATGAATTCCTGTCCACTCATGTGGCGCATGTAGCGATTGGGTGGATATAATCGCTGCGCCGACCCCGCCCCCCAGAGCGCGTACCAAACAAACAAACTCCTGGCTTCAAGACAAGGATCACACGCATGTGCGGAATTGTTGCTCTGTATTCACGTCGCGATCCAGTGACCGCGGCGACGCTGGAACGCGCCACCCACAGCCTCTATCATCGCGGCCCCGACGGACAGCGCCACTGGGTTTCAGCCGACCGCAGGGTTGGACTTGGACATGCTCGGCTAAGCATCATCGATCTTTCCACCGGAGACCAGCCGATCGCCAGCGAGGACGAGCGGACACGGATCATCGTGAACGGCGAATTTTATGGCTACGAAGCCACTCAGCGCGAGCTGGAAGCGCGGGGACATCGGCTGCGCACGCGTTCCGACAGCGAAATCGCGCTGCATTTGTATGAAGACTTTGGGACGCAATGCCTGCAGCATCTGCGGGGAGAGTTTGCACTGGTGCTTTGGGATGAGACGCGCCGCAGGATCTTCGCCGCGCGGGACCGGTTCGGCATCAAGCCGCTGTTTTACGCATGGCACCGCGACACGCTTTATTTCGCATCGGAGGTGAAGGCCCTGTTTGCCGCGGGCGTGCCAGCACGCTGGGATGAGGAGAGCGTTTATCACGCGGTTTCGTTCGGCGGCCTGCAGATGCGAACCCTTTACGACGGTGTTTTCCAGGTTCCACCTGGTCACTTTCTGCTGGCGACCGAGAAGCATGTGCAGGTGAATCAGTATTGGGACTTCGACTATCCGAAGGCGGCGGACGCAGTTCCCAAGCGTTCCGACGCGGATTACGCAGCTGAGTTTCGTCATGAACTGGAGGAGTCGGTGCGCATCCGCCTGCGGGCTGATGTGCCGGTGGGGGTGTATCTCAGCGGAGGGCTGGACTCGTGCTCCGTGCTGGGGCTGGCGGCGAAACACCATCCGGAACCGATTCGGGCCTTCACCCTGACCTTTGAGCAGGCAGCTTACGACGAAGGGCCAATTGCCAAAGAAATGGCGGCGAAGGCAGGCGCGGAGTTCAACCCGATTCCCATTTGCCAGCAGAATCTTGCGGAGAACTTTGCCGATGCAATTGCCCAGGCGGAGACTCTCTGCGTGAACGCCCATGGCGTGGCCAAATACCTGCTGAGCCGTGCGGTGCGCGATGCCGGCTATAAGGTGGTGATCACCGGCGAGGGCTCGGATGAAATTCTGGGCGGCTATCCGCATTTTCGGCGCGATATGTTGCTCTACAACCGCGAGGGGCAGGATCCGCAAGCCATCCAGGAATTGCTGGCCTGGCTGGACGAACACAACTCCGTCTCGCGCGGATTGCTGTTACCCGACGGAGACACCGGACCGCTGGACGGTGTTCGCCGCATTCTAGGGTATGTCCCTTCCTGGATCGAAACCTTCTCCTCAAGAGCGGTGAAGATGCGCGCCTTGCTGGGCGGCGATTTCAGCGAGAAGTATGGGCCGAGCGAAGGCATGTATGGAATTCTTGACGAGGTGGATGTGCGCGGGCAACTTTTCGGCAGAGATCCGCTGCATCAGTCGCTCTACCTGTGGTCGAAGACGGTGATGGCAGGCTACATCCTGACCATGCTGGGCGACCGTATGGAGATGGCGCACTCCATTGAGGGACGCGTGCCTTTTCTGGATCACAAATTAGTGGAGCTGATCCGCTCGCAGCCGGTCAACCAGAAGATTCGCGGGATGACGGAGAAGTACGTGCTGCGCGAAGCAGTGAAGGACGTGATCACCCATAGCGTGTACACACGTCAGAAGCATCCGTTCCTTAGTCCGCCGGCGACGCTGAATCCCGACGAAACCTTCAGCATCTACGTGCAGGACACGCTGCGAGGTCCGATTCTGAAGTCTCTGCCCTTCTTCGATCAGAAGCAAGTGGTCAAACTGCTGGACAGCCTGCCTGCGATGGACGAAGGCGCGAGGACCGCCAACGACCAGGTGCTGATGCTGCTGGTCAGCATGTGCGTCCTGCAACAGCGCTTTGGGCTATCCAACTAAACGCTTCACGAGAAGCCTCTTAACTGCATCCGGCTTGGCGCGGAAGCAGCCGGCAACTCCAGGAGAAACACCACATTCTCTTGCAGTTGCCGGACGAAGGCTGTTATTGGGATCCCGCCGAGGGCTGGGCCGCGTTGGTAGTCTGCGCGGACGATATTGGGGGTAGTCCGACCGCCTCCGGCGGGGGGAGCGTATGCGTTTGATACCACTGTGCCTGTGCTTCAGCAAAGCGCACGCCTCGCTGAATCCATAACTGCATGGCCAGCTCGTACTGAGCGGAAACATTGTCCAGCCAGTACGGCCGATTTTCTTTCAGCCACGCTGCCCGATACAGATCGCGGGTCAGTCCATATCCATCTCGCAAATCCTGGCAACGTCCATTGTTGGAGGAGATGTCATACAGCCCCGACCCCAGATGTTTGTTATTCGCCGGATCACTCTGCTGCTGGTATGCCTGATCGTACGCAGTCAACATTTCCTGCGCCGCTTCGAATTTATATCCCAGAAAATCCATGCGACGCGCCCCCATTTCCATCGCGTCCAATGCATCTTCTTCCCGCAGCGGACCCGCGGCTCGCGCCTCGTCCATCAGGATGATGGCCTGCTCCGATTGCTCGCGCAGCGTTTGCACCACCGGCAGCAATTTCGCGGAGACTTCCTGTCCTTCCTTGCTCCAAGGATCCATCCAGAAGAGATGATCGCTGGACATGTCGATACCGGTGTCGGACAACGTTTTCTGCGCCGCCATCAACTCAATCTGCGCCTGGTTGATCTTGCCGGTCTGGTCGCCGTGAAAGACCTGCCCAAAACTATCCTGATATTGCGGAATGTTGCTCACGCCCGACTGCCATCCTGCGGCAGCGCCAAACAAAACTCCATACCAGTCCTGATTGAATAGTCCTTCGCCATCGTCATTCCACACCGTGTTCAGCACACCGGTAGAACCCAGGCGCTGGCCATCGCGCACAAATTCCTGAATATTCAGCAGGCCCGCATTGAAGTCCGGATAGACCCGGCTCCAATTATTTACGCCCGGCGCAACCCATGTCTGCAGTCCGGCGTTGGTAAACGGCAACAGCCATTTGTCGTAGCCGTCCGGCTCCGGGCTGTACACCCAGGCAATGGCGATCATGTCCTTCGGCAGCGTCTTCACCAGCTCCGGATCATTCATCGCAATATCTCCCCAGAACAACAGCTGCTTGTGCAGCGGCTGCAGCGCCTGGTGAATCTGGATTAGAAAATCCATGTAAACCTTGCCTAACCCCTCTTTTGCGACCTCATCCTTGGTCTGTCCTTTGCCTAAATCGGAGGTTTCATCCGCGCCGATATGCATAAACGGTCCCGGGAACATCGCCGCGATCTCCGTGAACCACTGCTGGATCAGCTGAATCGATCCCGGCTGCACAGGCGCCAGCACGGCGCCATGCGGCGTCTCCGCCAACCTGGCATACTTGTCGAACATCAGCGTGTGATGCAGATGGCCGAAGGCTTCCTGCTCCGGCACGATGGTCACGTGATACTGCTGGGCGTATTTCACCAGGGCTTCCACATCCGCCCGCGTCATCGCTCCCCCCGGAGGCGCACTCAGCGGGTTCGACGCATACGCCAGCGTGTTCTCAAAATAGGGCGAGTAGAGGTTCACCTTATATTCCGAAAACACTTTCACCTGGTGCTTTTGAAAAGCTAGTGTCGGCACCGGCCCGCGGGAAAGATCGTCGTCCACCCCGCGATATTTCATCGCCGGCCAATCGCGAATCAACACCCCATGCAGCACCGCATCCGAAGTTTTCGCATCTGCCGCACCACCAGCGATCAGCTGCTTGATGGTCTGCGCACCGTAATATAGCCCGGCGCTGGTCGCTGCAATGTCGTAGGTTGTATTTCCATCGGTCGCCAGGACATAGCCTTCGTCATGCATGGCGGGATCGAACGTCACCGCCGCATGCTGCAGAATTCTGGCCGCGTCCTTATCGTCCAGCCGCATCAGAATGACACGGACTTTGTCGTGATGGCCTTCATGCGCGGCGACTCCACGGTCCTTCAACGTCTCGACCAGATCGGTAGCGGCAAATTTATCTGCCGGATCGTGGCTGGTCGTCTCCACGCTGATGCCATCTTTCAACGAGAGAACTGCGCGTGGATGAATTTCTCGCGGCATCGGCACCAGGGCCAGCGTACTCGCGGGCGTTGCTGTTGTGCTCGATGTTGCGGATTGGGCCAGCGCAGAAGTTGAGAGAACAAGGAGACACACGCCTGCCGATATCGCGAACCCGGCACAACGGTGGAATCGATTCAGAGCCGTGGGAAGATGTTTGTTTTTCACCCTTTGAGGATACAACCTGCCAGCCTCTGCCACTTCGGTTTCACTCGCACGCGCCCACAAAAAAAGAAACGCTTCCCAAAGTTTCAGGAAGCGCCTCATTCATGCGAACAAGCTTTTCTTTATGCGGTGAGCGGCATCTTTACGCGGAAGCGCTCCATGGTGATCTTCAACGCGCGCTCAATGCGGCGCAGATCGCCACGCTCTTCTGGAGCCTGAAACGTGGAAGCGACGCCCGACTTGGACGCGCGGCCGGTGCGGCCTACGCGATGGACAAAATCTTCCGCCATTTTCGGCATGTCGTAGTTCACCACGTGCGCAATGTGGGCCACGTCAATGCCGCGAGCGGCAACGTCGGTGGCCACCAGTACGCGATGCTGCCCCTGGGTAAAGCTGCGCAGGGCTGCACTGCGTTGTGCCTGGGTGCGATCGCCGTGGATGGTGGTCGCATTCCATCCGGAACCGTTCAACTTTTTGGCGACGCGATCGGCGCCGTGCTTGGTGCGTACGAAAACCAGGAAACTGCCTTTTTCCGAACGTAGCAGGTGCTCGAGCAACGGCATCTTTTTTTCTGTCGTCACTTCGAACGTCTGCAGGCGAACATTTTCCGCCGGCTTCAGCACCGAGCCAAGCTCAATGCGAACTGGATTGCGCAGGTAATCGCGAACCACTTCGGTCACTGGAGATTCCAGCGTTGCCGAGTAGCAGAGTGTCTGGTGCTGCGCTGGCAACGCCGCCACAATGCGCTTGATGGCCGGCTTGAATCCCATGTCGAGCATGCGATCCACTTCGTCCAGTACAAGAATCTGCACCTGGTCCAACTGCACGATCTTGCGGCGGAGAAAATCTTCCAGACGGCCCGGAGTGGCCACAATCAAGCGGGCTCCGCGACGAATCGCCTGTAGCTGTGGGCCTTCCGACAAACCGCCAACGACCAATGCTGCCTGGCTGGCCGCATCGAGGGAAAGATTGCGATAGGCCTGCTCCACCTGCATCGCCAGCTCGCGAGTCGGCAGAAGAATCAGAGCAAACGGACTTTTGCCGCGGCCCTGCGAACCCTGCCGCTGGCCAGGATGCTGTGCCGGGGACTTCTGCGCCGAGTTCTGATTCGCTTTGTGCATGGCTTCAATGATCGGAATCAGGAAGCTGAGAGTTTTGCCGGTTCCGGTCTGCGCTGTTGCGAGCACGTCGCGGCCTTCAAGAGCGGGCGGAATTGCGCCTGCCTGCACCGGGGTGGGAATAACAAATTTGGATTGCGCGAGCTTGCTTTGAAGCGCGGGCAACAGAGTGAATTCTGTAAATTGAGTCAAAATATTCCTTCGTTTCCAGGCCTGCTTTGCCTTGCACCCATGTGCAGGCGGGCCGGAACACAGCTTGCCTTCACGGTCTTCGCGGCCGCGATAGGTAAGGATGAAACCGCAGGGGAAACCGGAGTTTCGAAGGAGAACGCGGCTAGATTGCGCGTTTCAGGAAACTCTAAAGCAGATTTTTCTGGATCTGCTCGGGGTCGACACGAAGAACTGGTTCGACCTCGGATGCCACATGACAGCTGGTATGGCGAGAGCGCTTTGCTTCGCCGCATCGCAACGCATAATTCCGCGAAGCGATCACGCTGTAGAGGCTTGGGAGGGTGCAACTGCGAAC
>JAJYBW010000068.1 GCA_021778815.1 Acidobacteriota bacterium
CAGAGAAAGGGGATTCCCTTCGGCGACACGATCCTTCGTCATTCGAAACACTACCTCGCACCTTGTGCCGCGGTGTTCACGCACGGAAATGGAGCAATTCGGCCCCTTTTTCCTGATTGTACGCCGGAAAGCCTCGAGGAGGCCTCGATAGGTGGGGAAATTGGCCTCTGCCAGACGTTCACCCTCAGCGCCTTAATGGGGCATTCTTGCGGAACCTTATCTCCGGGCTAAAGTCTGGAGTCTACCCAGCTATAAAGTCTCCGGGGTTTACACGAGTGTACAGACGATCTTAGTGCCGAAAGTGTCTTATCCCGGTGAAAACCATGGCGATATTCAGCCGATCGGCGGCGGCGATTACGTCCGCATCGCGAACCGACCCGCCTGGCTGGATGACAGCGGTAGCGCCCGCCCCAACAACAACTTCCAGGCCGTCAGGAAAGGGAAAGAAGGCATCGGAGGCGGCCACGCAGCCGTCCAGCGGCAAAATGGCTTTCATCGCGCCAAATTTCGCTGCATCCACGCGGCTCATCTGGCCGGCGCCGATGCCCAGCGTCTGCCCATCACGGGCGTAGACGATCGCGTTCGATTTGACGTGTTTGCACACCCGCCAGGCGAACAGCAGAGCGGCAATTTCTTCCTTGGTGGGCGCGCGTTTGGTGACAACTTTTAATTCGCTGGCCTCAACGTGGCCGTGATCGGCGTCCTGGATCAACATCCCGCCGGAAATATATTTCATGGTCGGGGCGCTGGCGGCTGGCTTTACTTCTACCAGGCGCAGATTCTTCTTGGTGGAAAGAATCTCTTTCGCCTTGGCGGTGAAGGAAGGCGCCACAATCGCCTCCACAAATAGTTTGACGATCTCCGACGCGGCATCGACATCGACTTCTCGATTGATTCCGATGACTGCTCCAAACGCGGACACAGGATCGCACGCCAGTGCCTTTTCGTAGGCTTGCACGATGGTTGTGGCGGTGGCGGCTCCGCAGGGATTGGTGTGCTTGATGATCGCGACGGCCGGATCGTTGAACTCCTGCGCCAGTTCCCAGCAGGCATCCAAATCGACCAGGTTGTTGTAGCTCAATTCCTTGCCCTGCAGCTGGCGCAGTCCGGCAATCCCGGTGCCGCTGCCGTTGCTGTACAAGGCGGCGCGCTGGTGAGGGTTCTCGCCATAGCGCAGGGGCATGGTCTGCGGATAGACAAGGCGCAAAGTTGCCGGCAGGGACTCCCCAGCGGTCTTGGCGGCATCCACCGGTGCGGTCGCTTCCGGAGGAACCGAGGGCAGCGTATCCAGGGCATTGGCGATTGCCAGGTCGTAGGCGGCGGTCAGCGCAAACGCCTTCTGCGCCAGCCGCCAGCGGGTGGCGCGGCTCAGTTGACCCTGGTTTGCCTGCAATTCTTCTGTCAATGCGGCATAGTCTGCGGCGGAAGTGACAACAGCGACATCTTCAAAATTTTTTGCCGCGGAACGTACCATCGAGGGACCGCCGATATCGATGTTTTCAATGACTTCCGCGAAGTGGACGCCGGGCTTGTGCAGCGTGGCTTCAAAGGCGTAGAGATTGACCACCACCATATCGATGGGCTCGATACCGTGCTCCGCGACCGCTTTTTGATGCTGTGGATTGTCGCGGATGTGGAGGATGCCGCCGTGGACCTTCGGGTGCAGCGTCTTCACGCGGCCATCCAGCATCTCCGGAAATCCTGTCAACTCGGAAATATCCAACACCGTCAGCCCGGCTTCACGCAGGGTGCGGGCGGTTCCGCCGGTGGAGACCAGTTCGGCGCCATATTTCGCTAGAACCCGCGCAAATTCGACGATTCCCGATTTATCTGTGACGCTGAGCAACACTCGCCGAATTGGCTTCATGGACCTGAAAATCCTCGATGGAATGGAATGGGAGCAACATCCAGTTTAATCCATCCATCACCTGCAGACTTTTGCACCGGCGGCCTAAGAAGGAACCAATCTCTTGTCATGCCGATCTCATACATTGTCATTTGTAATCTGCATGGCGGGTGGGTAGCCTGTAATCAGTTCAAGCATTTTCTCAATAGCTTTGTTGCCTCCATGGGGAGTTCGATCTGATCGACCACAATGACAGAGGAAATCGCGGAGGAGAGATTCTGCCGCCCGCGTCGCAGGAGATGGACCGCCGTCGCAGCGCGGCCCAGGACGGCCCCTCGGACTATGATCTGCGATCCGGACGTTATACGCGGGAGCAACCGCCCTCGCAGGTTCGTTCGAGAATCCTGACCGGCTGGGCTTATGCACCGGCAACCTACATTTTGATTGGCATCAGCTGCGCTGTTTATCTGGCCATGGTGTTGAACGGCGTTTCCTGGTGGGACCCAACTGCGGAACAGATTTTACATTGGGGAGCAAATCGCGGCGTGAATGAGATCTATCAAGGACAATGGTGGCGCCTGGTAACGGCCACCTTTGTCCATGTAGGCATCATCCACATCGGGACAAACATGTGGTGCCTATGGAATTTGGGGCTGCTCGGCGAACCTTTGCTGGGGCCAGTCGGCATCTTCGCGGTCTATATCCTGACCGGTGTCGCTGGAAATCTGCTGAGTACAGCAGTGAACCCAAATATCGTCGGGGCGGGAGCCTCTGGTGCTGTCTTCGGGATTGCGGGTATCTTGATTCTGCTGCTGAACTCGCCGCATTTGCCATTTCCGCGAGCGGAGTTGCGCCGACTGCGTCGCAGCGTGATTTATTTCGCAGCCATCAATCTGGTGATTGGAGCTTCCACCCTGATGTACTCCGGGGGTATCAAGATCGACAACATGGCCCACCTGGGAGGATTCCTTTCCGGTATGGCCATGGGGGTACCGCTGGCGCCGATCCTGGGGACAGGGAGAGAGCCTTACTTCAAGCGGCAGAAAATAGTTTTCACTGTCGTGGCGCTGTTTCTCTTGTTATTTGCCAATTGGATGATTCACTTTCGAAGAGCTTGAGGCTGCGATCGGGCGATCGCAGCCTGGCGATGAATGGTCGCCACTTCTCTTCGATTGCAGGACGGCGTTCTGCTGGTACATGAGTTTTGCCGCCCAGCCGTGCAATGCGAAACTTGAGTTAATTTTTTTCCGCGCCGGCAAATTTCTTCACCATGGCCAGCAGCAATCTGCGATCGCTCTCATTCAAATTCGCGGAATAACGCCGAATCTGGGTCAAAAATCGCAATTCGTCCTCGCTGAACCGCTGCGTCGGCATTTCATAGCTCAGGGCATTCTCGGCGAAGAAATGCGCCATGGGAACGTCGAGGGCGCTGGCAATTTTGTGCAGCGTGTCGAGCGACGGGACCGTGTGACCATTTTCTACGCGCGACAAATAGCAGCGCAGTAGACCGGTCCGTTTTTCAATGTCCCCTTGCGACATACCCTTTTGCAGACGGACGCCGCGAATCGTAGTGCCGATGTTGAGTGCTTCCATGTGGCCTCGCATGTGAACGATTGAACTGAAAAACTTTGTTTTTATTCCCGCACCGGAAGCGGTGTGGTCGTGCATTTAGGTTCTGTTGACTATGTAGTTAACATGCCGTCCCACAAATAGGCAAGCAAATTTGTGGGTGGTACCGTGGACGCAACGGTTACTGCGGTATCAGCCTCTTGGTGTGAGCCATTTTTGCGCCGCAGAATCCCGGCTACCAGGAATACCCAGCGCGAAAACTCGATAATC
The DNA here is from genome assembly GCA_021778815.1 of Acidobacteriota bacterium. GTDB lineage: Bacteria > Acidobacteriota > Terriglobia > Terriglobales > Acidobacteriaceae > JAKAAZ01. The sequence continues at coordinate 3,686 of JAJYBW010000068.1, forward strand.
TGTAGATGGAGTCAATTGAGCCCGCATATTTGTTGCCCGGCGTGGCATAACTTTGGCAACTACCAGGGTTTGGTCGAATCTAATTAGCTTGATAACGATGAAAATTCCTCGACGACATAGCTTGCTGGGCGTGCTGGCCGCCATCGTATTCACGCCCGTGACACAGGCACAAAACAGCGGCATGGTGCGGCCACTAACCTTGAACGTGCCGACAGACACTGTATACGGCAGCGTCAGCTCGGGGCAGCCGGTCGACACGGTTTTGCCGCTTTCGCTGGATGATGCCATCCGTCGTGGCCTGCAGACAAACCTGCAGACGACGCTGGTGAAACAGGATCAGCGAATTGTTTCCGGTGAACGGCTGGAGGCGATCAATTACCTGATGCCGAATCTCACCTGGCAGGCGGAGCGTCAGCGGCTGCAGATCAATCTGGAAGCCGAAGGATTCAGTTCGAAATTGATTCATAGCTTTCCGCCGGGACTGATTCCTCCACAAGACCTGAACAACATTCCGACTGTGGTGACAGTCAACGCCGTCATCGCGCAAGCCGACCTGAATCAATCGCTGTTCGACATGCAGTCATTTGAGCTGTACCGCGCCGCCAAGCAAGAGATCAAAGCAGTTGACTTCAGTTATCAGTCGTCGCGGGGACAAGTTATTCAAACCGTAGCCGACACCTATCTGCGCGTGCTGGCGACGGCAGCCAACGTTGACAATGCCAAGAGCTTGTTGGCCACTGATGCGGAGGTATTGCGCCAGGCCAAGCTGAAGCACGAGGCAGGAGTGGTGGCGAAACTCGACGAGTTACGCGCCCAGGTGCAATATCAGCAACAGCAGCAAGTGGTCATCGCACAACAGAACGCGTTTGAGAAGGCCAAGGTCGAATTAAACCGGGAAATTGGGCTTGCTGCGGATCAGCCGATTCAGTTGACCGACAGTACGCCGTACGCGACACTGGCGACCATTCCGCTGGACGAGGCGATGCAGATGGCCTATGCCAACCGGCAGGAATACCTGTACCTGAAGGCGAAGCTGAGATCAGCGCAATACCAGAGCCGCGCCGCGCGCTATGAGCGTATCCCGACCATCACCTTCAAAGGCAACTACGGCGTTACCGGCACAGTTGGCAGCATTTATCACGGAACCTTTCTGGCAGAAGGCACCCTGAACGTTCCGCTTTTCAAGGAAGCGCAATTCCGCGGCGATCGGGATGTTGCGGACGCAGCGACCAAGGAGGCCACGGCGCAACTGGCCAACTTCCATCAGCAAATTCAGGAGGAGATTCGCGACAGTATGCTCGACGTGGCCGCCGCGCAGCAACTGGTGGATGTTGCTCGTAGCAACGTCGACCTGGGCCATGCATCTGTGAGCGATGCGACCGACCGGTTTCGTAACGGCGTGGACAGCGATCTGCCTGTGGTTGAGGCGCAATCCTCACTGGCCACGGCGGAAGCCCAGTTAGTGAGCAGCCTGTATGAATACAATGTCGCGAAAATCGCGCTGGCACGCAGCCTGGGCATCGTCGACAGAGAGTATCGCGAGTACCTGAGCGGACCAGCCACCACATCGCAATCTGCCGTTCGCCCACCAGACAATCTGATCGACAAGGCGGCAATTCGCTGACTCGCAAACACGTGGGCACCCAAGAATCCCGACATTCCGACCGACCGCAATCAATTTGAGAGGAAATGCCTGATGACACATACTCGATCCGACGCGCTGGTGCTTTTTGGAGTGACGGGCGACCTTGCCCACAAAATGATTTTTCCGGCGCTGTACGCGATGGCGAAGCGAGGGAACCTGAACGTTCCAGTGATTGGAGTCGCTTTTCCGAAGTGGAGTCTGGATCGGCTTCATCGGCGGGTGACCGACAGCATTCGAAAATCGGGAGGGATTGACAACCAACGCGCCTTGAAACACCTGCTTTCGGCGATCACGTATGTCAGCGGAGATTACAACGACGCAGGCACTTACGCCAAAATCAAGACGGCTCTGGGGAAGGCTCGCCGACCGGCCTACTACCTCGCGATTCCGCCCGCGCTGTTTGGAACCGTGATTGAGGGCCTGGGTAAGGCGAAGCTGGCCGACAACGGACGCGTGATTGTGGAAAAGCCTTTCGGCCGCGATCTGGTCTCGGCGCGGGAATTGAATCGTGTGGCGCGATCGGTATTTCCAGAAGACTCCATCTTTCGCATCGATCATTTCCTGGGAAAAGAGGCGATAATGAACATCCTCTATTTCCGTTTTGCCAATTCGTTTCTCGAGCCTATATGGAATCGCAACTATGTGGCCAGCGTTCAGATCACCCTTTCAGAGGATTTTGGCGTGAAGGATCGGGGCGCGTTTTACGAAACCGCCGGCTGTCTGCGCGATGTGATTGAAAATCATCTGTTCCAGATTGTTGCGCTGCTGGCCATGGAAGCGCCCTCGGGTCGAGACTTTGGCGAGGTGCAAGCTGAAAAGGCAAAAGTCTTCAAGGCGATGCGTCCGCTTCGACCGGAAGATGTGGTTCGCGGCCAGTATGACGGCTATCGCAGCGAACCAGATGTTGCAAAGAATTCCGATGTTGAAACGTTTTGTGCGCTTCGCCTGCTGATCGATTCCTGGCGCTGGGAGGGCGTGCCGTGGTATCTGCGTTCCGGCAAATATCTGGCGGATACTGCGACCGAGGTGATGGTGGAGTTGAAGCCGCCGCCGCAAAAGCTATTCGCCGACTCTGCCCCGGCCACGGATCGGTCGAATTATTTGCGCTTCCGGCTCTCTCCCGATTCGGCGATTGCGCTGGCCGCCCGCGTCAAACTTGCAGGGGAGGAATTCACAGGCGAGCCGAGGGAGCTGTTCCTCTCTGAAGAACAAGTGGGCGCAGAAACCCCGTACGAGCGGCTGCTGGGGGATGCCATGAAGGGCGATGGGGCTTTATTTACTCGTGAAGATTCGGTGGAGGCAGCGTGGGCGGTGGTTGAACCCGTGCTGAAAAAGCATCATCGCGCATTGCCATACAAGCGAGGTAGCTGGGGGCCGAAGGCCGCAGACACTTTGATCGCGAAAGATGGCGGCTGGCACAATCCAGAGCCCAGTGACGCACCGAAGCGTTAATCCAGCGGCCTTGCGCGGGGCGAGCTAGTCGGCTTTTTCGCGGCGCGTCTGCTTAATCGATGCCGAGCTTGTGTTCCATCTTTTCGAGTGAAATGCCCGTTGTTTCCGGATAGAAAAACAGAACGAGGAAGAAGTCGAGTGCCATCATCGCGGCAAAAAAGATGAACGGATAGGCTCCGGACGTTCCTGCCATGATGGGAAAGATGAGCGAGATGATGGCATTCGAAATCCAATGGGACGAGCTTCCCAGGCCCTGGCCTTTGGCGCGCACACGATTCGGAAATACCTCGCTGATGTACACCCAGACAACTGCGCCTTGCGAAGCGGCAAAGCAGGCGATATAAGCCATCAGCAGCCACACCAGCCAGTGCAGGTGACGGTGGGTGACAAAAACGTAGGAGATCGCCGACAGGCAAGTGGTTAATCCCACGGTTCCAACCAGCAGCAATTTCTTGCGGCCAAATCGATCGATCACGGTCATCGCAAGTAGCGTGGCAACCAGGTTAGTCGCTCCCACAGCCACGGCCTGCAGATCGCCGGAGATTTTGCTGGCGCCGGCCATAGCAAAAATATCGTTCAAGTAATAGAGAATCGCGTTGATTCCCGATAGCTGGCTGAACATTCCAACCGTGATGGCAAGAAACACCGGAAAACGATATTGTCGCGAGAAAAGCGGGTCGGTAGGCGAGGATCGTTCCAGATGAATGGAGGCGGCGATCTCGTCCAGTTCCTGCTGCGGATTTCCGACGCCAGTGAGGCGAAGAACGTGCAGCGCCTCCGTCAAGTTTGACTGCATGGCCAGCCATCGTGGGCTGCGCGGAATGCCGAACAAGGCGACAAGAAAACATAATGCCGGCACCGCAGAGATGCCGAGTTGCCATCGCCATTCCGTCGCACCCAGTTGCAGCCGGCCAATCAGGAAGTTCGACAGATAGGCCAGCAGGATGCCGACAACAACGTTGACCTGAAAGCTTCCCACCAGGCGTCCACGCCACTTGGGAGGCGCAATCTCAGCGATGTACATAGGGCCAAGAACGGAAGAGCCGCCGATGCCGAGGCCGCCGATGAAGCGAAAGAAGATCAGCACGGGCCAACTCCACGCAAACGCGCAACCCAACGCGGAGATGACGTAGAAGATCGCCATCACGCGGAGGCTGTCTCTGCGCCCATATTTTTGCCCCGGGATGGCAGCTGTGAGCGCGCCAACGACGGTGCCGACCAGCGCGCTGGAGACGGTGACACCCAGAAGAAAGTGCGTCAGGTGGTAGGTGAGCGATAACGCATGCGTGGTGCCGGAGATGACTGCCGTGTCGAATCCAAACAGCAGTCCTCCCAACGCGCCCACCAAGGTGCTTCTGATGACACTGCCGTTGATGGTCATGGATGCTTTGCGATCCTCGATGGGGAAGAAAACAGTGGAGAGTTAATCAAATTTCATCGTGCCGCACAGATGCACGCGGACTCCCAGCGCGTCGAACATCGCAGCTTTGACCGCGAGCGCGTTGGCAGCCTCTTTGGCGTCGGGCGCATACGCAATGTTGACGTGATTTGCGCGATGTCGCGCCATGAAGGAGTCACGCGATATGCCCTGCAATACGGCGCTCACCATGGGCCATTGGCTGGTGGTGTGTTTCCATCGGCGATTGGCTTCTTCTTCCGGCAATTTGACGACGGTGCCGAGGCCCATGTCGACGTGCAGGGCATTGCCTTCGACAAATACGCGGCTCCATACGATATTTCCGGGTTTGCCGACGCCTTTCAATGTGCCGCCGCCCAGAGGAAAATACATGGGGGGCTGGCGCTCGCTGGATGCGCCCGCATATTCGCCGACAAAATGATTGGCCGGCGCCGCTCCGGAAATCTGCAGCACCCACACGAAATCGTCGATGCCGTCGCCCTGGAATTGTTCTCCCCAGCGCACGTCATGCAGGGTGGTGGCAGGATCGAGGCCGAGTGCGGTCCAGCAACGATTCGTCACCAGGGCATCGGTTCCGGCGCATTCGTCGACCTCATTGAAATGCGGCAGCGGACGGCCAGCATAGAGTTCCTTGCGCGTGTTTTCCTGGTACACGGGTGGCCGATCGGAGTTATTGAACAGACCTTCAGCGAGGTCGGAGGCGGGAACCAAGTCTTTCAACCCCTGCTGATACTGAATGCCGATGGCGTCGCAACCGAAGTCATCCGCGATGCGGGCTGCGGCGATATACATTTTGCATTGCTCGTGGATCTGCGCGTCGGTCAGCTCCGAGTTCTCATCTATGCCGGTAATGAAGCGCAAGCCTTTCTTGTCCAGCCAATGCCGAACCGCCTGGGCTTCGTCATGCGTGATGGTACGCATCCTCGCCACCAGCGCCGATTGGCTCAAGCGCTCCTTGAACACTCCGATCGGATTGAGAAGTTCGTCATCGATGATGGCGTTGTACATTCCCATGCAGCCTTCGTCGAAGATGCCGAGGATGGCCTTCTTCTTTTGCAGTTCCGCGGCCAGCTGCTTGCCCTTGTTAGCGGCGCCCGGGGGAAGCGCTTTTACATCCAGGTCGCGCACATGGGACAAATCATGGGTGACGGTCCTGTGGTCGATCCATTCCTTTAGGCGAGTCAGAAAATATTCGTCGGTGAAATCCTTGCTCCACAGGGTACTGAAAGGCACCCCGGCTTTGACCATCGACCCGTTCAGGTTCAGCAGGCCGACCAAGCCAGGCCATTGTCCCGACCAATTCGCGACGGTAAGGATGGGTCCGCGATGGCTGCGCATTCCGGGCAGCACGTGATGGCTATACTGCCAGGCGGCGGTGGCGAACACCAGGTTGGCCTCAGGGTCGATCGTAGCAAAAATATCCATGCCCATGCGCTGGCTGGAGATGAAGCCGTGCCCGCTGCGGGAATCGACAGGGAAGGCGCGCCGCACAGAAACGCCTGCATCCTGAAAACATTTCGTCAGCCTGCGCTCCAGATCCTCCTGGGCGGGCCAGCAGACCTGATTGGCAGACAGTCGCAGATCTCCGCTGGTGATGAGAACGACATCCTGGATGGGGGAATTTGAAGTCGAATTTGGCATAAAAAGATAATCCTCATTCCTATTTCGTATTTCGGCGCGCAAAGAGTGGCATTTGCGCGCAAGCAACAGGATATTCCCTTTCTTCCGATGTGTGGTCGGACCGGTAACTATCCGGTCGGCGGCCGTAATTGAAAGCCCGCTCTAGAATACTTGTTGTGCTGGTTCGCGATTTTAACTACATTTTGCCGCCGGAGCAGATCGCGCAGCAGCCGCTGCAAGATCGCGCAGCCTCTCGCCTGCTTGTTGTAGACCGCGCGAGGGGAAGTGTGCAGGACAGTTGGTTCCGTCGTTTTCCAGATGTGCTGCGCCCCGGCGACCTGCTGGTGCTGAATGACACGCGGGTGCTGCCGGCCAGACTGTTTGCTCGTCGTGCGGGAATCCATGCGCAGGCGATCAGTGCTCGCAATCCGGCAGCCGCGCAGTATTTGCAGGGAAATGTTGAAGTCCTGTTGACCGCACAACATTCGCCGCTGGAGTGGAGCGCGCTGGTGCATCCGGGGCGAAAGCTTCCGGTTGGGGAAAAGCTATTCTTTTTTGCGCCGGGCGAGGTTGACGCAGCCGGCAGTGCAAAGCCGCTGCTGACGGCGGAGATTGTTGGGCGGGGAGAGTTTGGCGAGCGACACCTGCGCTTTGATCCAGTCGCGGATTTCTACGCGGTTCTCGACCGCATCGGGCACATGCCGCTACCTCCCTACATTCATCGGACGGATGACGTCGCCGATCGCGAACGCTACCAAACGGTGTTCGCCGCCGAGCGTGGCTCGGCCGCTGCTCCCACTGCGGGGCTGCACTTTACCCCGGAGATTTTGTCCGCGATTCGTGCGCGTGGCGTCGAAATTGCTCACCTGACCCTGCACGTCGGCCTGGGAACCTTTCAGCCTGTCCGGGTTGAAAAGCTGGAGGACATTCGCCTGCACACGGAGCGATATACGCTGCCGGAATCGGCAGCGCAGGCTGTCAACCGGGCACGACGCGAAGGGCGTCGTGTGATTGCGGTGGGAACCACAACGGTTCGCACGCTGGAACATTGCGCTCTGCAATCCGAGACGGGCGAATTGCGCGCCCATTCCGGGGAGACGGACATGTTTATTTCGCCGGGGTATGAGTTTCGTGTGGTGGGGGGACTGCTCACCAACTTCCATCTGCCGCAGTCGACGCTGCTGATGCTGGTGTGTGCTTTTGCGGGAACGGAAAGGGTGCTGGCAGCCTACAACCACGCGGTTGCCGATGGATATCGATTCTTTTCCTATGGGGACTGCATGTTCCTGGCATAACGTCTTGTTGCAGATTCTGTAGACTCGAAAAAGATGGCTCGCACCTCTGACAAACCCGCCGTATTTCTGCTCGACACCATGGGCTTCATCTTTCGCGCGTATCACGCCATGCAGCGGCAACGCCCGATGTCGACGCGCAGCGGAATTCCCACGGCAGCGGTGTATGTTTTTGTGAACATGCTGAACCGGCTGCGAAAAGATTTCAAGCCTCAGTATCTTGCCGCCGTGTTTGATGTCAGCACTCCAGTGTTTCGCGATGAGCGAGCAAAGGATTTAAAGATTCGCAAGTTCAATACCGCGACGCAGACGTTCGATGAAGTGGAATACGCCGGCTACAAGGCAAACCGGACAGAGATGCCGCCGGACCTGTCGCAGCAAATTCCATACATTCGGCGGGCGCTGGAGGCGTTTCGCATTCCCATGCTGCAGCAGGAAGGTTTTGAGGCCGACGACGTCATTGGAACTTTGACGCAGCAGGCGTCGAAAC
>JAJYBW010000069.1 GCA_021778815.1 Acidobacteriota bacterium
AGGAAACGGGGCTTGGAGATCTATGCTGGCTGCACAAAAAACAAAGACTGGCTCTCGAACATCTAGCTCTCCCACCCTAGCCGCAGAAACAAAGACGCGGCTAGGATGGGGCACCCGGAGATCTATGGTTGGCGCTGTGACCCTCTGGATTCTTCGCTGCGCTCAGAATGACTCGGTGTGGTTTTGACGATCCATTGGGCGACGATCATTATCCGGTGTTGCGGAGGCCGGCGGCGATGCCGTTGATGGTGGCGGCGATGGCGCGCTGCAGGGCATCGGTGGTGTCGCCGGCACGCTTGCGGCGGAGCAGCTCCACCTGGATGAGGCTCATGGGATCGACGTAGGGGTTGCGGACGCGGATGGAACGCGAGAGGACGGGGTTGGTCTCCAGCAGGACTTTTTGGCCGGTGACGGCGAGGACGGCGCGGCGGGTGCTTTCGTACTCGGCATGGAGACGGGTGAAGACGCGGTCGCCCAGGGCGCGGTCGCTGGTGAGCAGAGAATATTGTTTGGCGATGTGGAAGTCGGCCTTGGCGAGCGAGAGTTCCACGTTGCGAATGAGGTCGATGAACATGGGGAACTCGCGCATCATGTGCTGCAGGATGGGAAGATTGCCGTGGGCGATGGAATGTTCGAGGGCATGGCCGACGCCGAACCAGCCGGGGACGCCGTGGCGGCTCTGCATCCAGCCGAAGACCCAGGGGATGGCGCGCAGGTCGGCAAAATTACTTTTTGCCTTGCGACGGACGGGGCGGGAACCGATGCGGGCAAACTCCAGCTCGTTGACCGGGGTGGCTTCGGCGAAATATTGCAGGACCTCTTCATCCTCAGGAATATTTTTGCGGTAGTAGGCGTAGGCGGTGATTGAAAGCTGATCGCAGACTTCTTCCCAGCCGGGCATCATTTCTCCGGTGCGGTGACCGCCGGGACGATTCGCTTCCGGACGGGCGAGGGCATCGAGCGAGGCGGCGACCATCAGCTCGAGATTCCATTCGGCGAGGATGACGTCAGAGTATTTCCAGTGCAGGACTTCGCCTTGCTCGGTGATGCGAATTTCGCCGTTGAAGTCGCCGATGGGCTGGGCGTAAATGGCGCGATGGGTGGGAGCGCCGCCGCGGCCGACGGTACCGCCGCGACCGTGAAACAGGCGCAGATCGATGCCGCATTCGCGAGCGACGGCGTAGAGGGCGCGATGGGTTTTGTATAGCTCCCAGGTGCTGGTGAGCATGCCGCCGTCTTTGTTGGAGTCGGAATAACCGAGCATGACTTCCTGGCGGCGCTGCCAGGATTCGAGCAGCGGCTGATAGGCGGGGGCAGTCCAGATTTCGCGGCAGATGGCGGCGGCACCGCGGAGATCTTCAATGGATTCGAAGAGAGGCACGACGCGGATGGCGGCGCGATTTTCGCCGGCGATGCAGGAGACCTCGTGGGTGCGCGCGAGGTGCAGCACGCGCCAGACATCTTCTGCTCCGGTGGCGCCGCTGATGACGTATTGCTGAATGGTTTCGACTGGCTCTTCGCGCTGAATTTGCGCGATGGCGCGGAAGGTGGCGAGGACGTCGGCGGTGTCGCGCGAGAGCGGGGTGGCGAAGTTTTCCTGCGAGGCATTTTGGTCGCAGTTTTCTTCAATTTCGCGCAGGGCCTGCTTGAGTTGGCGGGCGTGGGCGCGGATATCGAGCGTGTGCAGGTGAAGGCCGAAGGTGCGGACTTCGCGAACCAGCGGATCGATCAGGCTGCGGGCGAGGCGAAGACTTTTTTCCTGGGCCAGACTGTCGCGGACCAGGTGGAGATCGTCGAGAAGTTCCTGGCTGGAGCGATAGGGAGGCAGGCCGACGGGCGCGGATGACTCATGTAGCGCGCGTGCTGCTGCCTCAAGACGCATGCGAATGCACAGGACGAAGCGGCGATGCAGTTCGTGCGGATAACGCTGATCGATGGCCGCGCCGGAGCGTTCCATTTGCGCGGAATAACTTTGCAGCTTTTTGTCCAGCGCGGGGCTGAGACCGACTCGCTGGCTGGAAGGCGTGAGCAGATCGAGGATCAACTGGATGCGAGCGCAATAATGCTGGATTAATTTGCGGCGCGCCATGGTGATGGCTTGCCATGTAACTTCTGGAGTTACAAATGGGTTGCCGTCGCGGTCGCCGCCGATCCAGGAACCAAACTTCACTACCTGCGGCAGATCGTTCGCTTCGATTTCAAGACCGTACTCGTCGCGCAATGCGCCGGCGATTTCTTCGAAGAGCTGGGGCAAGGTTTCGAAGATGGCGATGTCGTAATAATCGAGGCCGAGTTTGATTTCGTTCTGCACCGTGGGGCGATGGCTGCGCACTTCATCGGTCTGCCATAGCGCGGTGATTTCCGCGAGGATGTCTTCTTCGCGAGCGGCCAGCTCCTCATCCTGGAGCGGGATTTGGTTCAGGCTTTCCAGGGTTTCGCCGAGGCGACGCCGCTTGAACAGAACGGAGCGCCGGGCGACTTCCGTGGGATGAGCGGTGAAGACTGGAATGACGCAAATTTTCGCGAGGAAATCCAGGGCTTCGCTGGCGGTGATGCCGGCCTCGCGCATGCGGCGAAGGGTGCCGCGCATCTCTCCGGGCTGCGGCGGGCTTTGGGTGCCGAGAAGGCGATGGGCGCGGCGGCGGCGCTTGCGATGATTCGTCTCCGCAAGGTTGATCAGTTCAAAATAGAAAGCGAAGGCGCGAGTCAGGTGCTCGGCAAATCCGGTATCGCAGGTGGCGATGCGGGCAATGGCTTCCGACAGCAGAAAATCGGCTTTCTTTCCGTCGCCTTGCAAGCGGGCTTCGCGGCCATCGGTGGTGATGCGACGCAAATCTTCTACGGCCTGGAACAGCGCGTCTCCGGCCTGCTCGCGGAGCACGCGGCCCAGCAGCGTTCCCAGCGAGCGAACGTCGCGGCGCAGTGGAGCTTCCTTGCGCTCCGGATCGAACGATTGCAATTCTTCCAGGCGCTCCGCCCAGTTTTCCGGCTTCCACAAAAGGTCCATACGTATCTGCATTATGCAGGAGCGAGCGGGGAGTTTCCTAAGAGGTGGAGGAAGAAATCGCGGCTTGCTCTTCCAGTTGCACGACCAACTCTTCCCACTCTGTCAACATGGCGGCATGGTCGGCGCGCATCTGGTCTAGTTGGGTCTGCTGCGACTGGTAGTGTTCGGCGGAAACATACACGGCCAACTGCTCTTCGGTGGTTTGGATGGCAGCTTCGATGCGGGGAATCTCTTCTTCCAATGCGTTGCAGCGGTCCTGCATCTGGCGCAGGCGGATGGGATTGATGCGGGGGACGCGTTTCGCGGCGGGGCTTTCTAGTTTGCCATTCGACGACGGGTCAGGCGTTGCCGGCGATGAGGCATTATTTTCATTCGATTTTCTTACATCCGCTGCTGCGGGAGCTTTCGTCGCTGCTTCTGCCTGCCGCGAGATTTGCCACAGATAATCTTCATAGTTTCCGGTGTAGACATGGACGGCGCCATCTCGAATTTCAAAGACTCGTGTGGCGAGTGCGTCGATGAAGGCGCGATCGTGCGAGACAAAGACGACGGTCCCGGTGAAATTCCGGATCGCTTCCAGCAGCACTTCTTTGGCGCGCATGTCGAGGTGGTTGGTCGGCTCATCGAGCAGAAGGAAATTTGCGGGGCTGACCAGCAGGCGGGCAAGGGCGTATCGATTGCGTTCGCCTCCGGAAAGCACGCCGAGCTGCTTGAACACATCGTCACCGGAAAATAGAAAGCATCCCAGCAGGCTTCGCAATTCTGTTTGAGGAATTCTGGGGGCGCTGCGGCCGATGTCGTCGAGCATGCGGGCATCGGCGTCGAGCTCCTTGTACTGGTCCTGGGCGAAATACTGCAGCACAACGTTGTGTCCCAGGCGAAGCTGGCCGGTGGTGGGCTGGTCCATGGCGGCCAGCAGGCGAATCAGCGTGGATTTTCCGGCACCGTTTGGACCTACCAGGGCGATGCGCTCGCCGCGCTCGATCGTGAACTGCACGCCGGAGAATACTTCCTTCGCTCCATAGCTTTTGCTGATCTGCTGTGCCTCGGCCACGGTGCGGCCGCTGGGCGGCGGCTGGGGAAAGTTGAAATGAATTTCAGTTTCCGCGGGCGGCAGTTCGATGCGCTCAATGCGCTCCAGCTCCTTGACGCGGCTTTGCACCTGGCGCGCTTTGGTGGCCTGGGCGCGAAAGCGAGTGATGAAGGATTCGAGGTGTTCGATGTGTTCGCGCTGGTGACGATAGGCGGCCTCTAATTGAACCTGCCGCTCGGCTTTCTGCAGCAGATACTTTTCGTAATTTCCGGTGTAGCTGTAGAGGCGGTGATTCCACAGCTCGACAATTTTGTCGGTTGCGATATCCAGGAAAAAGCGGTCGTGCGAGACCAGGACGTAGGCGTGCGGATAGGCGTGGAGATAGCCTTCCAACCAATTGCGGGCTTCCAGGTCGAGGTGATTCGTGGGTTCGTCGAGCAATAAAAGATCGGGCTTTTCCAGCAGCAGCTTGGCGAGGGCGATGCGCATTTGCCAGCCGCCGGAAAACTCTTCCGTTTTGCGCTGCCAGTCTTCTTTGGAAAAGCCGAGGCCGGACAAGACTGTGCCGACGCGGGCCTCGATGGTATAGCCGTCCAGCGCGTGAAATTCGGCGTCGCTTCGCGTCAACTGCTCGATGACGGCGGCATATTCGCCGGAGTGCGGGGGCAGCTCCGCCAGCTGCGAATGCAGGCGTTGGATCTTGTGCTCCAGCGCCTGCGTTTTTGCGAATGCGGACAGGCATTCATCGAAGACGGACCGACCGTGCAATTGCAGGCCGTCTTGCGGCAGATAGCCGAAGGTCATGCCGCCGGTCGACTCCATGGAACCGTCGTCCAGGGAATCAAGGCCGGCCAGGATTCGCAGCAGGGTCGATTTGCCGGTGCCGTTGCCGCCGACCAGGCCGGTGCGCTCTCCGGGAGTAATTTGCCAGTCGATTTTTTCAAACAGGAGTTTATGGCCGAAGCGTTTGCCGGCGCGGGTTAGCTGCAGCATGGTGTTCGCGCCGGAAGCGTCGATTGAAAGCGCATATGATTTATTGTCGCATCGAAAATTTGAGTGAGCGTTGCGAGATGCCGGTGTACTGCATCTTATGTTAAGAAAGATGTGTGTTTGCAACTCTCTAACAACGCCGCTCTACGATTGCGGAGCGGGCATGACAAGTGTGTGCAGATTGGTATACTCGCAACGAATCGCCATTTCGGCAGGATAGGCAAATCCAATGCCCTCGATGAAAGACACTTTGGGAGTTCTTTTGGCGGGTGGTGCCGGCGAGCGGCTCTACCCACTGACTCGCGATCGCGCCAAGCCGGCTGTTCCGTTCGGCGGCAACTATCGCATCATCGACATCACGCTCTCCAACTGCATCAACTCTGACCTTCGCCGGATCTACATCCTGACGCAATATAAGGCGCTCTCCCTGAATCGACATATTCGCGAAGGGTGGGGATCGGTAGTCGCCACTGAGTTGGGCGAGTTTATAGAAATTTTGCCGCCAATGCAGCGCGTCAGCTCCAATTGGTATATGGGGACAGCGGACGCGGTGTATCAGAATATTTATTCCATCGGCAGCGAGCAGCCCAAGCGCGTTTTGCTGCTTTCCGGCGATCACATTTACAAGATGAATTACGGTCGCATGGTGCAGCAGCATTTGGATTCCGGGGCGGACGTGACGCTGGCGACGCTGCCCATCGATCCCTCGGATGTGTCGCGTTTCGGTGTGGTCGAAGTGTCGCGAACCGGAGAGGTGACCGGCTTCCAGGAAAAGCCGCAGCAGACGAATATGCGCTCGCCTTTCAATCAGGACAAGGTGGACGCGTCGATGGGCATTTATCTGTTCAATACGGATGCTCTGCTGCCGGCGCTGATTCGCGATGCGGAAGACCCGAACTCGCAGCACGATTTTGGGCACAACGTGCTTCCCGCGATGCTGGGTCAGTACAAGATGTACGCCTTCAATTTTGTCGATGAGAATAAGCAGGAGGCGCTGTACTGGCGGGACGTGGGAACGCTCGACGCTTACTATGACGCCAACATGGATGTGGCCTCGGTAACGCCGATTTTTAACCTCTACGACAAAAGCTGGCCGATGCGGACGCGGCCGCTGCAATATCCGCCGGCCAAGTTTGTGTTTGGTGAGCCGGGACGCACGGGCATGGCGATCAATACTGTCATTTCCGCCGGCTGCATTGTTTCCGGCGCCACGGTGCGCAACAGCGTGTTGTCGCATGATGTGCGCGTGAATTCCTATGGGGAAGTGGATTCGAGCATTCTGTTTTCTCACGTTCGGATTGGACGCCATTGTCGAATTCGGCGCGCTATTATTGATCGCGACGTGCAGATTCCAGAGGGAACGGTCATTGGCTACGACGCCAATGAAGACCGCAAGAACTACCTGGTGACGGAGAGCGGCATTACGGTTGTCAGCCGGGACTATTCGCTGTACGAAAACCCGGTCGCCTCCGACTATATGCCCCACGACATGTAGTCCCAGCTGCCCTGTAACAAAAATCCTGTCGCCCAGTGGCCACGGTTTCGGTAGTATGTGAGGGAACCGAAACGTGGCGGCCTGCGTATCCTCTGGTATGGGATTGGCGGCCATACCCTATCCGTGCAGCAGCATCTCGCGATTTGACCAGCGGGATCGCCGCGGCAGTGTGGGCCACACTACAAGTCCCCCGGCAAAGGGGATTTCAGAACCAAGGCAGCGGATGCCCGCAAATTCCGACTCCGTGGAAGAGACCAACGCACTCGTACGACGTTGCTTGCAGGGAGATGGCCATGCCTGGCAGCAGATCGTTGAGACACAGCATCGTCGCGTCTATGGGCTCTGCTATCGGTTCACCGGTTCGGCCGGCGATGCGGAAGACCTGACTCAGGACGTATTTGTGAAGGTCTATCGCAACCTGAAAACATTTGACGTGGAACGCGGCAGCTTTCCAACCTGGCTGACGACGCTGACGCGGAACCTGCTGGTGGACCACTTCCGCCGCACTCGGAATGAGCAAAACACCCATTCACTGGACGCTGGCTGGGAAGATCCGGACGGCGTCTCGAGCAGCCCGGCGGATAAGCTGCAGACACAGCAGGCCGATCCTCTCAAAAACTGCATGGATCGGGAATTGCAGGCGCTGGTGCAACAGGCCCTGCTGCAGGTGTCTCCGGAGCTGCGGGAAGCCGTGATTTTGCGTGATTTAAAAGATATGGATTACAAGGAAATTGCCGAAGTCTTGCGCATTCCAGAAGGTACTGTGAAGTCGCGCATTAGCCGCGGCCGGATGGAACTGGCAAGGCTGTTGGAACGTACTAAAAGGCAGGTGATGTAAATGAAAGACCACGGCCAATTTGGAGACAAGCCGGCTGGAAAGTCGGCGAACGTCCCATCGGACAGGCTTGACTGCGCCGCGGTTGAGCTGTTGTGGGTTGAAGCGGCCGAGGGCACACTGGCCCCGACAGTGGCCGAGAAGGTTCGTGCCCATACGACGGAGTGCGCGAGCTGCCGCGAGAAAATCTCCCAGGCGCGCAAGGGTCGGGAGTGGCTGCTGGTGCTGAAGCTGGAAGCGTTGGTTCCTCCGTCGGATTTGGTTGCAAAAATCCTGGCCAGAACCACGGGTGCATCCGAGAAGTCCAAGGTTCCCGCGGAAACGGATACGCGCGCTGCAGACCGGTATCGCTTGCCGGGCTATACGTTCCCAGATTTCGAGACGGCTCCCATTCCGGGCGATTTCGTCGGCGACGACCGTGGTGTTTCTGACGCGGGGATGCCGTCTGCCGTTGCGGCTCCGGTCTGGCAGCGTCCTTCTGTCGTTTTATTGCGCAAGACGGTTTTTGATCCGCGCATGGCCCTGGTGGCCGCCATGGCGTTCTTTTCGATTTCCCTGACGTTGAACCTGGTTGGGGTCAAGCTGACCCGTTTTCGCGCTGCCGATTTGGAACCGCAGGCGATGCGGCGTGCCGTCACTCGCCAATATGCGCAGGCGAATGCGCGCGTCGTGCATTACTATGAGAATCTTCGTATCGTATATGAAGTGGAGTCGCGTGTTCATCAGCTGCGTCAGGCTGCCGACTCCGCGCCTGTGCAGGAAAAGACCAGCTATCCGCAGAACAAGCAGGGATCTGGAGCGGACGGTCAAAGTCGTCGCAGCGATCGAAACGATAAGAGCGATCGCGATGGAGTCCATCGGGAGCGGATGGAAGTGATTCCCGTCAAGGATCAAAATGCGCAGCGAAATCGTTCCACCCCGGTGGAACCCGTGCCCATCTTCGCTGGCCCGGTGATTGATGCGTCGATGACCGTGCCACCACGCCCCGGCATGAACGCCTTTGAGAGCGGTCACCCTAAGGTGATGCCTACAGTGTTCACTGAATTTGTCTGCCGGCCTGCATCTCAGGCTTCGTCACACTTGTCTCAGTTGGGTCGTTTTTCTGTGCTAGAAAGGAACTCGGCATGAATTGTGCAAATCATCCCGATATACCGGTTGCAGCCTATTGCCAGTTCTGTGGAAAGCCGCTGTGCGAGCAATGCGCTCATAAGGTCAACAACATCGTAAGCTGTGAGCCCTGCCTGGCAGCTCGGATCGGGGCGGCTCCTCCCGTTGGAAGGAATGTCGGAGGCGGGGCAAAATTTGTCCAAACTCCCGATGGCATCCACGTTTCCGACGGCAAGGGGAATGAGTACACCGCGGGGCCCGGCTATCAATATATTTCCAGCGCTCCCGGTACTGTGGGCAACGTGCAGCCCAGTTGGGGCACGAACCCGTGGCTTGCTTTTGTTCTGGGATGGATCCCGGGCGTAGGAGCGATGTACAACGGCCAGTTTGCCAAAGCCTTGGCACATCTGGTGATCTTCGCGCTGCTGGTGGATTTCTCCCACTACAACGGAGTGCTGGGCTTCGTGGTGGCTGGCTGGATCATCTATCAGGTGTTTGACGCTTATCAGACTGCCATTGCGCGCCGCGATGGCCTGCCGCTGCCCAACCCGCTGGGCTTGAATGATATTGCGCATTGGTTCGGTATTCGGACAGCTTCGCCGACAAATCCGTGGGTGGGTGAGACTCCAAACCCGAATGTGACCCGTGAGAACCCGGCTGGAATGAGTCCTGGAGTGCCGCCAGTGGGAAGTGCTGGACCCGTCTCCGGCTTTGCTTCCGCGTCGGAATACGTTCCTCCTTACGTGCCGCCGTATGTGCCGCCGGTTCCGCCAAGTCCAGCGGATCCAATGAATCCGATGAATCCGTTTTGTTCTACCGGGCCACTCGGACCCAATCGTGGAATTCACACGGGTGCGATCGTTTTGATTGTTCTTGGCCTGGCGTTCTTACTGGGCAACCTGGGCATTCTGAGCCAGCATTGGATCAATCGAGGATGGCCAATTCTGCTGATTGGTATCGGTGTGTGGATGGTGATTTGTCGTAGCCAAAAGCCGCCTGTGGGAGGTGCAAGATGAATCGTTGGTATCAAATTCGCCGTCTACGAGGCGCGGTAATTCTGATTTTGATTGGCGTGCTGGCGTTGTTGAACCAGTGGAATATTCTGCATTGGGACACCAGTTGGCCATTGATTCTGATCGTTCTGGGCTTGTTGATGATTCTGGAGCGTGCAGTGTGGGCTGCTGACGTTCGGGCTCATCAGGAAGAACAGCAGTATGCAGCCAGCACGGGTGCCTACAATCCCAGCCAGCCCTTCGGTGGCATGGCCGGTGCGGCTCCCTGGACTGCGCCTCCACCTTCCAACGTCGGCTCAGGGCCATTTGTCCAAACGCAGCCGCCGGCGCCGGACGATCCCGGCAGGGAAGGCCGGTAGCTGCATGGGCATGCCTCCGCAAACACCGCCGCCGTATCCTCCGTCGCGCGCCCAGATAAAAGCGCAGCGCGCCCAGTGGAAGATGCAGATGCGAATGCAGCGGGCAGCGTATCGCGCTTCGCTTCGCGGGGCGGCGCACCGATCGATTCTCGGCCCCCTGATCCTGATCGCCATTGGTGTGCTTGCGTTTCTGATGACGATGCACCGAATCAACGCCGACTACTTCTGGCATTGGTATGGCCATTGGTGGCCGCTGCTATTGATTGGCGCAGGTGTCTTGCTGGCGGTGGAATCGCTGTTACTGGCGGGCCAGTCGCGGGTTCGGCTGGGTGGCGGCGTGGTGCTTCTGGTTCTGCTGCTGGTGCTGGTAGGGATCATCGCGGCGCATAACCGCATCAACTGGCAATCTATCGGGGACCAGTTGCAGCTGGGCGACAATATGAATCTTGCCGAGATGTTCGGCAATAAGCACCAGGCCAAGGAACAGATTGCGCATCCGCTGTCGCCCGACGCCAGCGTGGTCATTCAAAACGGGCACGGCGATATCGTCCTGACCGCCAGCAGCGACGACCAAATGCATCTGACGGTGGACAAAACTGTGTACAGCAGCTCTGACCGCGAGGCGCAGCGCGAACTGGAGGCGCTGGAACCGTTAATTACATCGGCAGGG
This sequence comes from Acidobacteriota bacterium, assembly GCA_021778815.1. Classification (GTDB taxonomy): domain Bacteria; phylum Acidobacteriota; class Terriglobia; order Terriglobales; family Acidobacteriaceae; genus JAKAAZ01. Next base: position 10,510 of record JAJYBW010000069.1, read on the forward strand.
AATGTTGTCACTGTGCATATGCCCTCCAATGACAGCCAGGTGGCCGATTTGACCATCGCGTTGCCAGCGGGGGCACCCGTGCAGGTGAAGAGCGATCATGGAGATGTGACGGTCAGCGGACGCAAGGCAGCGGTCACCGTCAACTCCAACCAGGGTGACGTGGAACTGACCAGCATTACCGGCGCGACCCAGGTGGCGATGCGACAGGGTGATTTTACCGGCCGCGATCTTCAGGGAGACTTTACGATCAGCGGCCGCATGAACGATGTTTCGTTGTCGAGGGTCACCGGCGCGTCCACCTTAACCGGCGATTTTTTTGGGGATGTGAATCTGGATCATCTGCAGGGCTCGTTGCACCTGCATTCGAGCCGCACGGAGATTCAGGCGAGTCGGCTCGACGGGACGGCAACGCTGAGCGACGGCGATCTGACGATGGAAAATGCTCTCGGGCCCATTCTGGTCAGCACGCACGCGATGGATATTTCGCTGAAGCAGATTCAGGGCGTCGTGACGGTGAAGAATTCCGATGGAAGTGTCGCCGTCAGCGCGGTCAATCCGGTCGCTGCGATGGACATTGCGAACCGCAATGGCTCGGTGGATGTGACGGTGCCGGAGAAAGCCAAGTTCTCCGTGCAGGGGATTGCCGACGATGGCGAAATTAATTCAGATTTCAAGCTGTCGCAAACGTCGGCGAACGATCGCGCCACAGCTTCAGGAGAAGTGGGTGGAGGCGGGCCGTTGTTGCATATCGTCGCGGAAAAGGGCGATATTCATTTGAACAAGGCTGGCGGCGACAGCGGCGACTAGCTGCCAATCGGCGTGAACCGGGTTGTGATTGGCTCACCTTGGGGTAGTCCAGGTTTCAGTCGTTTTGGGCGATAGCGAACTGGCCGGCGGCGGCGACTCCATTGCGGGTGGTATTTTTCACGTGGTACATGGCCGTGTCGGCGGCGCGGATGACGGCGTGAATATCCAATCCATCCTCTGGAAAGCTGGAGACTCCAAAGCTGGCGAGAATGCGCAGGTTCAGGCCTGACTCGGGCAGAAACGCGGTGGTCCGCAGCTTTTC
>JAJYBW010000070.1 GCA_021778815.1 Acidobacteriota bacterium
TCCTCGCCACGCAACTACGACCGGCCTGCCGCGAAGTTTCGGATTGTCCCGCTGCTCTACCGAGGCATAGAACGCGTCCATGTCGACATGAACAATCTTTCGCAATGTCGTTGGTTCATCCATAGGCTTGAACGCGGCAATCGATCTTCGCCTTGTATTCGCCTATTATAGGGAACATGTCGATTCACGAACAGCCTATTTTCAATGTTCCGAGCGGCACCGGCCTCCGACAGGAGCTGAGTCTTCGCAGTCTTCAATTCGCGTCCCGCCACGGGTTTCTCTATGAACGTTCAGATGGCCAGGTTCCCAGCATTATCTTCGGGCGCGATGACGATGGCCGACATGGAAATTTCCATCCGGAATCCTATCGGAGGATTTGTACTCACGAACAATGGGCGAGACGGCTCGAAAAAGTTCACACCGCCTACAAGCGATCGCGTCTCCGCTCCAATTGGCAGTGGAAAGAACTGGATTGCTGCAACAGCTCCGATGCGTTGTTGATGAGCATTTTTTGTTATCCGAACGTGCTGAATCAATCAACATCCAGAGCATTGTTAGGGATCGCATGCGATGCAGTTCCGGAGTTCGGGTTCAAGCCGCGCACACCGCTACACGGAGGCAAAAGAGACAACACCGAAATCGATATGAAGATCGGTGAGTTGCTGGTGGAGGCCAAGCTTACGGAGTCGGATTTTCAATCCGCAGAACCTGGCCTGATCTCGCGTTATCGCGATCTGGGGGCAGTCTTCGACGTTTCGGAGCTTCCCACGCGCAACGGCAAGCAATGCGGCTATCAGTTGATTCGAGGCGCGCTTGCAGCCTATGCCATGGGTTGCAGTTTCTGTGTCCTTTGCGACGCTCGCCGCCCAGATCTGGTCGAAAGCTGGTACAAAATCATGCGGGCAGTTCGACCGTTCGAGCTTCGCTGTCGACTCAAGCTGCTCACCTGGCAGGAACTCGCGTCTGCTCTACCGGAGGATCTTCAGCAGTTCTTATCCGCAAAATACGGCATCTTCCCCGCCGCATCGAGACGCATCGCTTCAGACTGAAGCCGATCGGAGCCATTTCTCCATCTGTTCATGATCGACCAGACCCGGCTGCTGGAAGACCGCCCGTCCTCCCTTGAGCACAACGAAGTTAGGAATGCTCTGCACCTGAAAGCGGGCGGAGAGTTGAGGGTTGGCTTCGGTGTCAACCTTCAGGACGATGGCCTTACCGGCCATGTCAGCGGCGGTGCGAGATACCTCCGGAGCTGCGGCTCGGCACGGACCACACCAACTGGCCCAGAAGTCTACCAAAATCGGCACAGTCGCGTTTTGAACAATATCGTCAAAGGCGGCGGAGTCGACGGCAAGCGGCTCAGCGAGCGGAGGAAGTTCGGCCTTGCAAGCTCCACATCGGCCGCTTGCACTCAGATGTTTCGCCGAGACCCGGTTCTTCTGTTGGCAGTGAGTACAGGTACGAATGACAGACATGACTGATCTCCAGTTTCTATTTCTTCCTACGGCTAAATTCGGGCAGAGGCTCGCGACGTTCCACTTTGCCGCGGGCTGCCCGTTCATACTGCACAGGCCACACGCCTGGTTTGTGGAGAGTCTCCGCTGCATGGAGCGGCCAGTAGGGATCGCGAAGCATTTCCCGAGCCAACGATACAACATCTGCCTGTGCAGTGCGGATAATCTGATCCGCCTGTTCGGGTGCCGTGATCATACCGACTGCGCCCGTAGCAATGCCGGCCTCTCGACGGATATGCTCTGCGAACTTCACCTGGTATCCAGGACCGACGGGGATTTGTTGGCGAGGGTCATTGCCACCGGAAGAGCAGTCGACGAGGTCGATGCCTTCGGCCTTCAGAATCCGAGCGAACTCGACGGAATCTTCAATCGTGAGGCCTCCCGCCGGAATTTCGTTTGAGGGTTCAAGCCAATCGGTCACAGAAAGGCGCATCCAAACTGGCAATTCGGCAGGGAAGTTGGCACGGACCGCCCGGACGACTTCCAGCGGAAAGCGGATACGGTTCTCAAAGCTGCCACCGTACTCGTCGCGGCGCTTGTTGGAAAGTGGCGACAAAAATTCGTGCAACAAATAACCGTGTGCGCCGTGGATCTCAGTCAGAAGAAAGCCAGCAGCTTCAGCTCGGCGCGTGGCGGCTGCAAAGTCTGCGATCACTTTGTCCATTCCGGCACGATCCAGTGCCTGCGGAGTCGGATACCCCTCGGAGAACCGCTCGGCGGAGGGCGCAACGGCCTCCCATCCTCCTTCACTCGCTGGCAGCGCCTTTGCGTCGACGGCCCACGGTTTGGGCATGCTTGCTTTACGGCCGGCATGCGCCAGCTGAATCGCCGGAACAGCACCCTGGGCCTTCACAAACTCGGTCATTCGAGCCAACGGTGCAGTATGTGCGTCCGACCATATTCCAAGATCGCCGGGGGTAATACGCCCTTCCGGGCTGACGGCGGTGGCTTCGGCAAATACGGTGCCTGCCCCTCCAACGGCACGGCTTCCAAGGTGCACAAATTGCCAGTCATTCGAGATTCCGTTGACGTAGCTGTACTGACACATGGGCGAAACCACAATCCGGTTGGGAAGAGTGATCGAGCGCTGTTTAAGTGGAGAAAAGAGATGATCAGGTGTAATTGCCATTGGTTATTGGATGTGCGGAAGCAGAGGAAGGTTCGTGATTTCGATTGTCATTGGCGGAAGGATGCCGCATCACGATTGACCAAAAAGCGGAGAAATTCGACCGGCTTCGCCATGCACTCCATGTTAGTGAGAAACAAAGTGTGACTCGATGTGAACTGGTGGAGTCTGAAGATGGATTATCCGGACACCGTCGTGCAGCAACTGTTTCTGCAAGCGCGTGACTTGGCCCGCGAGCAGCGAGCATCCTTTCTCGACGCAAAATGCAAGGATCGGCCGGAGCGGCGGCGCCAGATAGAAGAGTTGCTGAAGGAATACGACCGACGTGATCGTCCGGCGAGCGAAACTCTCTGGGAATCGGCAACCCTGGTTCAGGCGGAGTCGCTGGAAATCCAACCTTGGGGTCTCGAACACGGTTGCGTGGAGCCCTGATCGAACCCGTTTCTACTTCGGCGACAGTCCGGCTAATTCCGTGCGCTGCTACGACTACAGCGCATTCGATGAAAGCATCTCCGGGGAGCGGCCATTTCTGGAAGGCTTTTCGCGCGGTGTTCCAGACGGATCGACGGTCGATGCCGACGGGTACTTGTGGAATTGCAGATTTTATGGCGGCTGCATCGTGCGTGTCGCGCCGGAAGGCACCGTCGACAGGGTCATTGATTTTCCTGTTTCCAATGTGACCACCTGCACTTTTGGCGGCGAAGATCTCCGCACGCTGTATGTGACAACCGCGTCTGGAGATTCGCAGGGCGAAGAACTGGCAGGTAACCTGTTCGCTATCGAGACAGACACCTGCGGGCAGCCAGAAAATCGATTCTGCATTTCCCATGAAGCATCCTAGAGCGCATCTGCAATTAAGACACAGGACGATATCGCGATAGCCACTGTAGATTTAGGCTGGGTTGGTATTGCCAGACAATCCGCTCGAGGGTGATATCTTCAGCGACAGCAGAGGACGAAGAAGATGACGACAGAGATACTTCAACCGCAGGGAGAATCGATGACGCACGCGGCTACGGTGCAGACCGGCGCAGTGCAGTCAGAGCGGTTGCTTTCGCTGGATGGTCTGCGCGGCTTCGATATGCTCTGGATTATCGGCGGTCAGTTCTTGATCCATGGCCTGGCCAAGGTGTGGCCGGACAGGTTCTGGATGGGCTTGTCGGCCCAGTTTGAGCATGTGCGTTGGCAAGGGCTACATGCGTTCGATGTGATCTGGGCGCTTTTCATGTTTATGGTGGGGGTCTCGCTGACCTTCTCCCTGGCCAAACGAAAGCGGATGCATGAAAGCCATGCCTCAATCTACGCGCATGCCGTCAACCGCGCGGCGCTTCTATTCATGCTGGGCATGATCCTCCAAGGGAATCTCCTCCAATTCAACCTGTCGACGTTTCACCCGTTCTACAGCGTGCTGCATGGCATCGCCGCCGGATATCTAATTGCGACTATCGTTACCTTGAACTTCAAGGCGAAAGGGCAGGCGATCACCACGGCCATTTTTCTGGTGGGTTATTGGATTCTATTGCTGGCGATCCCTGTCCCGGGTATAGGTAGAGGCGTGTTAACGCCGGATGGTAATGCGGCGACCTACGTTGATCGTCTGGTGTTTGGCAGGTTCTTCTATGCGCCTTTGGGACAAGAGAATACATGGATCCTGAGTTACCTGGGATTTGCGTCGTCGGTTTTGCTGGGCGTACTGGCGGGCGAAATGCTGCTTTCCACGCCAACAAAAAAGGCGAAATGCTTGGTGCTCTATAGCTACGGCGCTGGGTTGATTGCCGTGGGTCTAATCTGGAGCCTATGGCTTCCCATTATCAAATTGTTGTGGACCAGTTCCTTCGTGTTGGTGGCTGGCGGCATCAGCTGCCTTTTGATGGCAACCTTCTATTTCCTGATCGATGTGCAGAGTTACCGCAAATGGGTGTTTCCGTTTACAGTGATCGGGATGAACGCGTTGGTTGTGTACATGGCTACGGAGATGTACGATTTCCGCAAGGTTGGCAACATCTTTGTGGGTGGCCTGTTGCCGCGCGTGGGCCGGTGGGACGAGGTGCTGTCGGCCGCTGCCTCGCTCACTATTCTCTGGCTAATTTTGTTTTGGATGTATCGCACGCGAACGTTTGTGAAATTGTGAAGCGATCGGTAAGGGTGGTCTTGAGAGGAGATGTGCATGCGTCGTAGAGATTTTCTTGGCACCGCGATTGGTGCGGTAATAAGCCAGTCCGGAGCATTTGGCAGCACCTTCACCGGAAAAGAAACTGATATGTCGGCATCCTTCTCCGCGCCGACTGCCACGTCTCCCTTCGCAGCCACCAAGCAACATGGTGTTGCGCCGATGGCGATCGGGGTCATGATCGCTCCGTCCTATGACCGTCCAGAAGTGGCGATCGCGCGCGTCAAAGAGTTGGGAATGTCGAATTGCTTCCTGAGCCTTGACGACTACATCGGCAGGTTCAGCTCGTCGGCTGCGGAGCAACTGGGCGCAGCACTGGAGAAGCAGGGAGTGACGGCGACGAGCGCCGAAGTCGTTGGGCCGGGACGACTGGTGTGGGATTTTTTGGATGGACCGGAAACGATTGGACTGGTGCCGCCGGCGACGCGAGCCGCTCGGATTGACGCGCTGAAGCAAACTTCCGACTTCGCCAAGCGGATGGGTATACCGCGGGTACAGACCCATTGCGGTTTCCTGCCGGAAAATCCGAGAGATCCGCTCTACCCGCCCACGGTGCGGGCGATTCGTGAAGTTGCCATCCATTGCGCCGAAAATGGGCAGGATTTTCTGATGGAGACTGGACAGGAGACACCGACCACCATGTCTCGGGTCATTCTGGATGTCAATCAGCCAAACCTTGGCGTCGGCCTCGATACCGCCAACTTGATTCTTTACGGAAAAGCGAATCCAGTGGATGCAGTCGACATGATCGGCCCGCATGTGCGCAGCGTTCATGCCAAGGATGGCATGTGGCCGACCGATCCGATGAAACTCGGCAAGGAAGTATTGATCGGTACGGGCCGCGTGGATTTTCTGCGGGTATTTTCCAAGCTCCAGAAGCTGGGCTATCAGGGCGCGATCACCATTGAGCGCGAAACCTCTGGCCCACAGCAAATGGAGGATGTGAAGCATGAGAAGTTGTATCTCGACCGAGTGCTTTCCAAGGTGCGGTCCAACCGAGCGTAGATCAGGAGTCTTTTGCCATGGATAGAAGAAAATTTGTCGGGGCCGCTGCGGCTGCTTCCGGAATCCTGCTGCTGAAGCCAAAAACGGTATTCGGCTATGAAGCAAACTCAGCGGTTCGATTGGCGCTATTGGGGTGCGGTTCACGGGGAACCTCTGTGGCGGAATCTTTTCTAAACACCACCAGCGCACGATTTGTCGCTGTGGCAGATTTGTTTCCGGATAAACTCGGGCCCGCAAAGACGCGCCTCGATCAGCTTGGGGCGCAAAAGGGATACCCCAAGATGGAAGAAAAGATGATGTTCCACGGCTACAAGGCGTACGAGGAAGTTGCATCCTCCCCAGACATCGATGCCATACAGATTTCAACGACTCCGTTTTTTCATGTGCAGCATCTCGATGCAGCGGTCCGAGGCGGCAAGCATGTGTACTGCGAGAAGCCCATTGGCGTGGACGTAGCGCAAGCAAAACAGGCACTCGAGATTGGCAAACGCGCAGAGGGGCACGTCAGCCTGGAGGTTGGCTTCCAGATTCGCAGTGCTCCGCCGTTTGTGGAGATGATCCGCCGGATTCAGCAGGGCGCGCTGGGGAAAATTGGCGCCATCGCTGCACACTATAACGCTCCTGCGGCCACCTATCCTCCCATGCCCAACATGTCGCCAGATGAACTGAGAATTCGTCGCTGGTATTGGGACCGCGTGTTGTCGGGTGACATCATCGTCGAGCAAGCCATCCATCTGATCGACATTTGTAACTGGACGCTGCAATCGCATCCCATCAAAGCGACCGGCACAGGCGGAAGAAATATTATTTCCCATCCTGGGGATACATGGGATAACTACGAAGTTGCGTTCACATACCCAGGAAATGTTCACGTCAGTTTTTCCTGCACGCAATTTGGCCCGAATGATTGGTTCGATGTGTCGGCTCGCATGTTTGGCGCCGACGGTCATGCCGAGATTCCATATTCCGGACCGATGCAGATCGTCGGCAAAAATGCGTGGACGTGGGCAGCGGATCAATCCGCGCAGCCGGCCGTATCAACCAAATTCGCAGCCAATGGAGTCTTCACCGACAATCTGGCAGATGCGCAGCGAGAAAAGGATCGAGGTTTTATCGACAGCATCACGTCGGGAAATTTTCATAATCAATCGGCTGCGGGTGTGGAGACGGCTTTAAGCGCGATGCTGGGTCGAATGGCAGGACGCCAGGGTCGCGACGTTACCTGGGAAGAACTGATGCAGCATGGCGAAAATTACGAACTGGGTATCAACATGACGCAGTTCTCCTGAGCTCGAGCTGCCTATTCGTGCCGATTCACACTGGAGTTATGGGGCGAAGTCTTATATTCCTTCAGCCCTGGCTGGCAAAGCGCAGCGTACTGGCGACATGTTCCTGCCAGTAGGGCCATAGGTGGCCACCGGCAAATTCTTCGTAGATAGGGATCGGCTTCATTCCTTGCAGGCGAAGTGCCGGTATCGCGATATGCCGCGTCACACGTGCGTGTTGAGTGCGATCTCCAACTCCTCCAAACTCTTGCCTCGGGTCTCGGGAACAAACCTGTACACGAGGAGACCTCCACAAAGGCAAATGGCGCCGTAGAGCAGGAATGTCCCGGACATATTCACAAGATTCATCAGCATAGGGAAGCTGTATGTCAGCAGGAACGAAGCCGCCCAAAGGCTGGCGACAGCTGTTGAAACACCGGCACTGCGCAGCCGGTTGGAGAATATCTCCGAAATCACAACCCAGGTGACGGGAGCGAGAGACACCGCATAAAAGGCGATGGCGCACAGCGTGAGCGCCAGTACAAAGCCACCGGGAAGATGGGCGCGATAGGCGTAGGCGGCCAACAGGTCCGCGATTCCAATTCCGCAACATCCATCCATCAGCAGTACTCTTCGCCCGAATCGATCCACCAGTATCATCGACAGCAATGTAAAAACGAGATTCACGACACCCGTGACAATGATGTTGATCAGCACTGCACTGACTCCATACCCGGCGCCTTTGTACACTTCCTCCGCGTAGTTGAACAGGATGTTGATTCCGCTCCATTGCTGCAGTACGGCTAAGCCGATACCAATCAGCAGGACATAGCGAAGGTGTGGTGCCAGTAAACCTGTCCAGGTAGCGGAGCGATCCGACTCACTCGCAAAAGAGTCATTGATTTCCCCGAGTGCTCGACGGGCGTACTTCCCTCCACCAATGCTGGCAAGCACCTGAAAGGCTTTTTCCGTTCTGGCCTTCGATGCCAACCAACGAGGGCTCTCGTGAATCAATACAAGGCACACCACAAACACAATGGCCGGCAGACTGACCGCGGTAAACATCCATCGCCAGCCGTAGTGACCGTTCCAGGATCCTGCAATGAAAGCCATGGATGCATCCTCAGGAACTTTTTCCGCAATGCCCCAATTCACAATTTGCGCGGCCATGATGCCGCAGACAATAGCAAGTTGGTTCAGGCTGACTAAGCGGCCACGCCAGTTCGCCGGCGCAATCTCCGCAATGTAAGTGAAACGCGTCTACCAAGGCAGCAGCGGACGCGTGTATCCGCTTCCGCTTATCGACAGGATTGCGACGGAAGGACACGACCATGCATGGCGGCCACTGCACATAGAAAACAAATATCTGCGCCTGATGGTTCTTCCTGAAATTGGCGGGCGCATCCACATCGGGCTCGACAAGATCAATGGCTACGATTTCTTCTACCGGCAAAACGTCATCAAGCCGGCTCTCGTCGGCCTGGCGGGTCCATGGATTTCTGGAGGCGTCGAGTTCAACTGGCCGCAGCACCATCGACCCGCGACATTCATGCCCATGGAATTCGAAATTGAGCACGGCGACGACGGTTCAGCGACAATCTGGTGCAGCGATCACGACCCGACGAACCGCATGAAAGGGATGCATGGTGTTTGCTTGTACCCGGACAAGGCGTATGTCGAGCTGAAGGTGCGGCTCTACAATCGAACACCCTATGTTCAGACGTTTCTATGGTGGGCTAACGCCGCCGTCCGCGCTCACTAGCACTACCAATCTTTCTTCCATCCCGACTCCAAATTCGTGGCAGACCATGCCAAACGCGCCATCACGTCGTTTCCCGAGAGCGACGGTAGGTATTACGGTATCGATTACGCTGAACGCCGCCGAAGCGGTGTGCCGGTATCTTTCGCTGCGATGCCAGGTCCAAATTGAACCCACACGTCGCCAATACTCCAATAAGGAACAGGAAAAGCTGCGCGATCTGTTTGGAGAGCCTGAACGCTGGAGCAGAACAGTTCGGTCCATTTTGTGGATGAACACCAGCGTAGTCATTCCCGGTTTTACCGGAACGACTCTGATCGATCTACAACTGCCGTGCACGTTCGACTTTACGGTTGCCAGCACGAAATATTTTCATGCGTTGGAGGCAGCAGAAATTCCGCTGTGCGTGTTGTTCAGCGGCACCGTGTTTTATCGTGGCGAAGGGGATGCGCTTCAAGTGGCCCAAATCCCATGGGAGCGCGAAACCAATTATCGCCTTCCGGTTGAAGTGTGGAGACAGACCATCGACCAGCATTATCCTAACTCCGCGTGGCTGCGTCTGGAGCGGGACTCGTTCAATCGTCTCTACGAATACAAGGTGCGGAACGGAATCCCCACGTGGGAACAGGTTGTCGATAAGCTGGTCGCCAGCAAAGAGGCGGATGAGGTACCGGTATGAATTTCGCGGCTGCGGAAAAAATTGCCGCTGCAGTCCTCTATGAGGGCTACATCCTCTACCCGTATCGGGCGACCTTTACGAAGAATATGCAGCGCTGGAATTTCGGCACTCTTTATCCCCAGGAATATGCTGAAGCGCAGCGCCCGACAGAAACATTCCGCCTGATTTCAGAATGCCTGATCGATGCCGATGCGACAGCCAAGTTGGATATCCGCGTGCGATTTCTCCAGCTTGTGCGGCGGCGAACCGGGACGTCACAGGAGTGGGAGGAAGGCATTGAACGTTCGGTAGAAATCAGCGATTTAGCTCTGCAGGAGTTGCAATTTCATCCCGTTCATCACAGCTTTGCATTTCAGGCAACTGACACAGTTACAAATATCGAGATCGTCCCGCTGGCGCCCGAAGATATCTCGGGCCGGTTGAAAGTTCGTGTGGCGCAGGTCCGCGATCGCCTTCTGAAGTTATCGCTTGAGTTGGTAAATGCCACGCCAGTGATCGATGCATCCGATGTCAACCGGAAAGATGCGATGCTGCAAGCGTTTGTCTCGGCCCACGTACTCCTGGGAGTGACCGACGGTGGGTTCGTTTCCCTGCTGGATGCCCGGGAAGCGATGAGGGAAGTGGCCGCAGACTGCAAAAACGTCGGCGTATTTCCCGTTCTTATCGGCGAACAGGGACATCGCGACATTCTGCTGTGCTCGCCGATCATCCTGTACGATTACCCGCAAATTGCTCCAGAGAGCGCCGGTGACTTTTTTGATGGCACCGAGATGGATGAAATGCTGGCCCTGAGAGTCATGACATTAACCGAGGAAGAGAAAGCGGAGATGCGCAATGTGGATGATCGCGCGCGCAGGATTCTAGAGCGGACTGAGATGCTTCCACAGGAGTTTCTGATGAAGGTGCATGGCGTCATCCGCAGGCTTCGGCCAGTCTCTGCGAATTCCGCAACGGTGGAACCTGAGATCGACATGGTGCCGATTGGCGAATGGAATCCGCTAGTCGACAAACGCGCGCCGGAGAGCGTTCATTTATTTGGCGCCGAGCTGAAGGTGGGAAGCCGTGTGCGCCTGTGGCCGCAGAAGAAAGCAGACATTATGGATATGGTCCTAGAAGGAAAAGCGGCCGTGATTGAAGCCATCGAGCAGGATCTCGAAGACAATATCCAACTGGCCGTCGTCGTCGATGACGATCCTGGCCGCGAGTTCGGAATGATGCGGCAACCAGGCCACCGATTTTTCTTTTCCGTGGACGAGGTTGAGCCGATTGAAGACGCCTCGGTGAGGGAGCCGGCATGACCCCTTCGATCTTGATTGCCGGTGTCGGAAATATTTTCCTCGGAGACGATGCCTTCGGAGTGGAGGTAGCCCGAGCCTTACGTGCGCGGTCATTGCCGGATGGCGTTGTCGTGGTCGATTATGGTATTCGCGGGTTTGACTTGGCCTATGCGCTTCTGGACCCGTGGGAAGCAGTGGTGATCGTCGATGCTCTGTCGCGCGGCGGCGCTCCCGGCACGCTATACACGCTTGATCCACAACTCGACAACCTGAAAGATGCGCCTCCTTCGGAGAGCATGATCAATCCTCACGGGATGGATCCGATGCGAGTGCTGCAATTGGCATTTTCAATTGGAACGATCGGCGCTCGAGTCATGGTCGTGGGTTGCGAGCCGAAAGATTTTGGTGATGAGTTGCAAGGACGGATGGGACTATCGAACATAGTTCAATCCTCGATTGATGGCGCTGTCGAGATGGTAGAGACTATTGTCCGACAGATCTTCGCTTCGTCGAATATGTGCCAGGTTTAAGGATTCTTGCAAGAGGTGATGCAATGGTCTGGAAAATCGTCTGTTCCGCAATCGGAGTTATCGTCATCATCGGCATCGTCGCAGTCGGGCCTGATCTACAGCGATACATGCGGATCCGATCGATGTAATTTGAACAGGATGCGCCTGATCGAAATGGAAGCCGGCTACCCGTTGT
>JAJYBW010000071.1 GCA_021778815.1 Acidobacteriota bacterium
GAACGCCTGGCGGCTGAAGATTTATACCATTGGGCTCGGAAGCGATCTTGACCTTGATTTTCTCGATCGGCTGGCTCGCTCGTCGAATGGATTTTCTATTCAGGCTGCGTCGGCGTCCGATCTTCCAGAGGCATTTCTGCGAGTCGCGGCACGCACGGCGGCGCTCCCGGTGTACGTTCGCAGTTCGTCTGCGCAAAATCTGACATGGACCGGAACTCCTAACAGGGTCGTTGTGGTGTTCACTGGCGAGCGCGCGGACTCGCTGCAACTGCAAGGGCACATGCTGTATCGCTCCTCGCACGTAGCCGTGGCTGAGCAAAACGCTGCCGCCGGCAACACGAAACTTTCGTGGTCCGGTCATGGACTGGCATTTCTCTGCGTGCAAGAGGCGCTGCGGTTGTCGGCGGATGGCGAATTCCCTTCCGCGTTGCTAACGGATGCGCCGCGTCCGATCACGCTGTCTCTCACCAGTTCTCGCGGTCCGGTGAAGAGCGCATTCTTTTTGCAAAGTGCGAGCGCGCATTTGCAACTGGCTGGCCGTGACAGTGAAATTGTGCCGCTGAGCCAGCAGACAGATCCCAGCAGATTCACGGGCGAGTTGCAAGCTCGGAGTGCGGGAGCGTTCCGCGCACGCGCGTACTTGGATTCTCCTTATGGCGAAGTGGAGACCTACCTTGGCGACCTGACAGCGGTTGTGATGCCGGTTGCGATTCCGCAGCAGGTGTCGGCCGGGGTCTTCGATCCGTTGCCGAGGGACTGGTTCCAGAAGAAGCTGCTCATCCGGTCCCTTCTGCCCGTGGGTACGGTGAACCTTCAGTTCGCCCCGCAAGGTTCAACAGACGGCTTTACAGACCGCATCCCTGGAAGACTACAAGTGGAACCGGGACAGAGTTCGCGATTCAACATGCTGCTGGAAGGCGAACCGGGGCAGGTACATGTGGTGGACTACACCGCCACATGGAATGACGGAAAAACAGCAGTCACGCGACAGGGTGCCCTGCGTGTGGTCACCCGGCAGATGACGGCGGGTGAGTTGATTCAAAATAAATGGCCATGGGCAGCGGCGATGCTGTTGGTCCTGTGTGCAGTGGGTACCGCCGTGTGGAGCTTCTGGCCGCGTCCGTTGCAGGCCGATTTGATTGTGCGGCAAAATGGCACCCAGGTATTACGGCTGCGGCTGCCGGCGCAATTGCGCACGCGCATGCTGCATGTTTCCGAAGGGCAGATCGGCGACAGCGCTGGAACCAATCGCGCCGTGATCGCCGGCCCTCAATCGCGAGAATTACTATCCCTACAAAGTACGCGCAGACGTGGCAGATGGACTATCGTGGCTCGTCCACGCGCGGCCCATGCCCCTGCACCCCAGGTCCACAAGTCGGCAGAGATCGACCTAAGGTCCATCCACGTGCCCGTCTTTGCAACCGAAGATGGGACCATACAGATCAACGTGCTTCACAGCTAGATCCTCGAACAGAAGGTGCGCCATGCTTCACCGTACATTGCTCATTGGCCTTGGTGGAACCGGAATAGACTTGCTGAGAAAGTTCAAGACTCACTACGGCAAGTATTACGACAAGGAACAGAAATACATTCAGATCCTGGGGATCGACACCACCAACCAGCGAACTGACAGCTCGGATCCGTTTCTTGAGAATCACGAATTTCTGCATCTTGGCAACCCGGTCATCACATCGGCCAACGTGATGCAGTTTCGCAAGCGGAACCAGTTTCGCTGGCTGCCCGACGATCTGCCTGCGTTTTCCGTCGCCACCGGCGCGGGCATGCGCAGGCTCGTAGGACACGTCGCCTATTTCTGGCGCGGCCAGGATATTGCGGCGCATATCGAACGCGCCATGCACACGCTGAACCACGCGGAAGTCAGCGGTGAGTTTGCCAATGTCGTGGATGGAGCCCAGACCCGCGTTTTCATCATCAGCTCTGTATGCGGCGGCACCGGCACCGGCATGTTTTTGGACATCGCTTTTCTGGTGAACCATCTGTTCACTCGGCACAATTACGAGACGGTTCGATTCGGCATGTTGTTTCTGCCGTCGACCTTTCGCCAGCTGGGCCAGAGCGCGCAATACGCGACCCTGGAAGCAAACGGATATGCGGCCCTGCAGGAGTTGAACTACTACATGGCCGATTCCTTTTCGCAGACCACACTTGCCTCGCCGGCCGACCAGGTGTCGGGAGAAATTCCCATTTGCCCCAGTCCATTCGACATGTGTTTCATGCTGGGTGGCACAGATGAAATTGGCAGGCAACTGTCTTCGTCAGAAGACCTCTATCAGCGCACGGCGGAGTTCTTGTTCTCGGCAGTAGCAATTCCACAAATTCAAGAGCACATTGTTGACTACCACGTGACCAACGCGCGCCTCAGCTACGCGTCCTTTGGATCGTTCTCGATCCCGTTGCCGAAATCCCGCTACGTGGAGAAATATGTACTGCACGTCGGACGGGAGTTGCTGGAAGATATCTTCGCGCCTATCCAATCGGGAAATGACGCGCGCGCCAAGGATGTTCTGAGCGGCACCCGAATTTCTGAGCTGCGAAACCTGGAATCGCTGGCTTCGCTGCGGCAGATTGAGAGCCTGATGCATTCGGAGGTATTTCTCCATGGCGAAGGCGGGGGTCAGCGGCAGACAACCGACAACGTCACCAAGGAATACGAAATCTGGATGAACATCCGGCCGCGCGTGGTGCAGCAGGCGACGGCCGAAATCACCTCCATTGTCGACAACATCGAACGTGAAATTCTAGGAGAGCGCAAGCGACAAACCGCGCTCGACCGGGGTGTGCTGGCTAGTCAGTTTGAGATCTGCAAGACGGTCTTGATCCAGCTACAGCAGGTTCTCGACACGGTCGCGGTGGTGCCTGCGACATTGACAGAAGCTGAAGTCTTGAAGACCTACCGCGAAGAGAGGTTCCTCGGCGGCAAGTCGGCGAGCGAGCGCATGGCCGGATTCCGCGAAGAACTGCCACAGGCGGCGCAGTCGCAAATTGCCAGCGAACTGCGCGGACAGGTACGTACGATGGTGGGCAAGTTGCGCGCACGATTCAGCGACGAAGCGGCTGCCCTGGGAGCGCTGATCGCCAATGCGGAGTTTATTTCGAAAGAGCTGCAGGGCAAAGCGGAACAATTTCTCTCCAACCGCCGCGCCACGTCACGCACGGTAAACTTCTCGAACACGGGCATCGGTTCCGCCAACATCCCACAGGATCAATATCAGCTGGACCGTGTGGGGTTACTGCAGCGATATCGCGCGAAGTTTTCGCTACAGGATGTGGTGGATGACACATGGAAATTCCAGGGTGACAACTACATCGACAAGCTATATCAGGAGACATCACAGTACGTCTCGGAGCAGATTACCCGCTCGCAACTGCTGGATGATGGCCTGCTGCATAATGGCATGATGCAGGCGTGGTCGAATCTGAATCTTCAAAACGGCCCCCGTCGGCATCAGGCGACGACGAACAACCTGTTCGCGCCGCGCGATCCGGAACTTCGCAAGCAACTGCAGCAGGTATTCGATCAGTGGAAAGGATCGGAATCCTCGCCGCTCTGCAATATCAGCGATTCGGTGGATGATTCCGTACTGTCTTTCATGCGCGTGATCGGTCGCTTTGGATTGGCGGACATCCATGAAGTCCAACTGATGCGCCAGGCCTACGAGGCCAAGCGAAAAGACCCGGTAGAAAAGATGTTTCTCGATCTCCCTACCCACAAGCGGCGCAGCATTGCCGGGGATGATGAGACCGAGGAACAATGCAAATGGTTTGGGCTGGCGACGATCCTTGGCCTGCTGCGCGACTTCGGGCAAGACCTGGAATTCAACGGAAAGCCGCTGCGGACTCAAATTGCCGATCCCGTGGAGCGCCACCTGCATGCGCGCATGCGCATGGTCGATCCTGACTTCCAGGAAATTATCGAGAGAAAGCGCGACAAGATGATTCTGGAATTGGGCGGCAACCAGGGCTGGGCGCAATTCATTCACGATCAGGTGGAACGGCACTACCCGCGCAATGAATTTCGCGATCTTGGCGAGTATGAGCGGCAGCTCTCCGAAGTGCGCGTAGAAATGATGTCGTACCTGCGATCGCTTGGCGTACCGCAATTTATGCGGGCTGGAGAATAAATTGATCCTACAGCCTACATTAGTCTTGCTCTGCGGTTCAGGAGCGGAGCAGCTGAAAGAACAGGTCGTTCGCTGGATCAGCGCAGACGAGCGCCGTGCCTTCTACTTCGCGCACATCAATGAAGCGGAGGAGATGCAGCACACGATTCCCATCGCCGTCCACGAGTTGCGCTCCGCGAAGCTGCTGTCGGAATTGATTCGCGGCGGGTACGTGCCGAAAAATTATCGACTGCAGGAGTTCCGCACGCTGATCGTGTGCCTGTCGGAGGACCAGGATTGGATTCGCACTGCGCGACGTCAGCTGGAAGTTTCGCTCGAGGCCACTCCATTTCTGAACCGGATTTTCTGGGCAGTCCTGCTGGAACAGGAGCAGATTGAAAACCTGCAGGAGACCCAGCAAAAACTCTTTGCCGACTTTGGCGGCAATGAATCGATCACTCTGTTTCACGTACTTCCCTTCTGGCGCGGCAGCAATCTGGAACCTGAAGATACTTCTGCGATCCTGGAGCGGTTAACGGTGCTGCTGCTCAAGTCAGACACAGAAGCGTCGTTGCCGATGATTTCAGAGATCGCTCAGAATCGAAGCGGGTGGGCTATTGGCATTGAAGCCTACCGTCTGAAGGGACATTGTGAAGCGGGAAAATGCGCGCTGTTTCTAGCCGCACGAGAACTGATTGCGCAGTGTTTTACAGGCCAGCCGCTCAGCGGACCTACGCTGGCCAACCTTGTGCGCGAGAAAATTCCCGACTTCGACAACCAGGCGGATCTGGATCCGTTCTCGCCCGAAGGCCTGGAAATGGTGGGACGCTATGTCCGCGACTATGTTCCTGAATTGTTGGACGCTCTGGCCTCGCACAGTCCGGATGTGGAGAGTTGGCTCGATTGCCTGAAATATTTGAAACGCGAGACCGCCAAGCCCAAGCGGCTGGGGCTGCTGGCGCCGGGAGGGACGACGCCGAATGGAAAGCCGAAGCCGGCATATTCCGGACTAAGCGTCCTGCTGATGACGGTTTCGGCAGCGGCCTGCTATCTGCTGTTCAAGCCCGCCGCCGCACCAGCGGAGCAGATGCATCTAGCCTTGGCTGGATCGGCCAAGGTGAAGCAGGAGTTGCCGCATCATCCAATTTTTGCGGCCGCGCTGGAACGAATCCTGGTCGACATCCAGCCGCTCCGTTATCCAGAATTGCTGCAGGATGCGTTGCCGGCGCCTGAAGTGGAAACTGCGATTCCAACGGACAGCGTCGATACCGCAAAGGTGGATCGCACCCTGATTGATGCCGCACGCGACCTGCTGTTGAAGCGAACATTTGCGCTGCCTTCTCTGCTGTCGTTTCAATTTTTGACCGGAGAGATGGCGCCCGCGTCTGCCATGACCAAAGTGCTTTCCGCGCAGCAGGAAATGGAAAAGAATTTAGAGGGCATGCTGATCGATCAATGGCTGGCGAAGGTGCGCGAATCGCGGCGCAGCCACGGCGCGGACGGAGATAGCGATTGGCTGGACTTCATGTTCGCGTCTCCCATTCCCAATCCAGTCCATATGGAATGCGAGATTTCTGACCATCAGAACCAGCCGCAGCAGCCGGGATGGTTTCCGCAAAACTGGCTGCACTACATGCACGCCGTGGCCATTCGTTAGGTGAGTTTTCGACCGCGACTATTTGGAATGGATGCGATGACATTCGGATCGCATCTTGCCGGCCATTGAATCAGATGAAAAGCTAACCGAGCGGCCGGCGGCGTCCCACCAGATGTATTGTCTGGCAGCATAACGCGCTCCAGACCCGGAGACGACATTTGCAAATACCAGCGAGTCGCCATTGACAGGAAGAATGGCCAAGCTATTTCCGGCACCATTCAAATATTCGACCGAAAATGGGCCGGCGGGAAGTCCCATTTTGACGCCCGCCGCATCGCATTGATACTCCACTGTGGATCGAGACATCGCTTGCGAGCCCTTTAAATGCAGGGTCACATCCGTCGCGCCTGCGAGCGTGCCAACGGACAGAATCGCCATCGCTACTATGCTCTTATTCCAAATCGTCACTCTCGAATCCTCCCCGAGGGGATTCCCCTTGTTTCATTATTGCTGCTGTTGCATTTGCTGAATCTCCAGTAATGGTGACGCTGGAGGAGGAGGCTCCTGCGCTTTCTCCACCATCACCGACCAGTCTTCCGGCGTCGGCATATCGCGATCCAGAGCGGGCGCCTTATCGAATGATTCCACCTTCACCGCAACATATAGCTCGCTCGCAGCCCGGCCGCGAAAAATCCCGTGCGTGGGAGGAACATCCGCATAATCTCTTCCGATGGCGGTACGAATATGTCGCTCACGGGCGAGTAAATTGTTTGTCGGATCAAAACCGACCCATCCTAGATGCGGAAGGAACGCCTCGATCCACGCGTGGGTCGCATCATTCGAGGAGCGATCAAGTTCCCGGTCATTCTGATACAAGTACCCGCTGACATAGCGACAAGGGATGCCAACGTATCGCAACAACGCAATCATGGTGTGCGCATAATCCTGGCACACGCCCTCGCGAGATTCAATAGCTTCGTCAATCGGTGAGTCCACTCGCGTCGAGCGTGGGACATACCGAATGTACTCGAACAGGCTCTGATTTAGTTCTCGCACCAGCACCAGCGGATCGTCCCGCCGTGTCACATTCAGCGTGGCAGCCAGCGCCTGCAACTTCGCTGTCGGTTTGGCAAACTCACTGGGCAGCAGCATCTCCCAGTAATCGCCATAACTGACCAGCGCATCCAGGTCTGCCCATGCAGAAGGCACCAGGGAATTGGGCAGCTCCGCCAGCGATTGTTGTTCAACCAGAGATTCCGCGATGATGACCAACTGGTTGTGCTCGGCGGGGATGTCGAAGTGCTGGATCTGGTTGCCGAGATGATCACGATACGAAAACACGCGGCATCGCGGACTGACGGAAAGCGAAAACGACAGGCAGCGCTGGTTGGAGTCGGAGCGCGGATGCATTCGCGTTTCCATCACACTTTCGCTGACGCATTGGGAGTAGACAAACTTGGTCAGATGGCGCACGGAGTAAAACTTCATCGAGGTGAGTCTCCTTCCGACTTCGGGCTTGCGACGTCTGCGCGTTACTGCGACAGCGCCACATGCACCTTGTAGTGAATGTAGTCGCGGTAAATCAAGGAGTGAATATGACGACATTGCTGCGAGATATTGTGCACGTACGGCCGCACTCCCTGCGCCATCACTTCAGAAATCTCGCAGAAATTCAATGACGCCTGCAGGCGTCCAGCCACGCGGCTCAGCTCTTCCGCGACCAGTCGCCCGCTTCCCTCCTGCAACGCCATCAGGGCCCATCGCAGCTGATCAATTGAGTAGCGCACCGAGTGCGGAAACTCCTTATTGAGCAAAAGAAATTGAAGGATCTGCGGCTGCGTCAGGTCGGCGGTGTACAGGTTGCAATAGGACTCGAAGGCGGTGCAGCAGCGCAACAGTCCAATCCATTCCAGAAACTGCTGGCTGCCCGCGCCTTCGGAAATGCTTTCTGACGCATCCCACTCGAACACTCCGATCAAGGTGGCGATGGCAGTGGCGCGTTCGATGGCGCGGCCGATTTGGATGAAATGCCAACCCTCGCCGTGGCTCATAGATGTATCCGTCGCGCCTTGAAACAGATGAAGCTCGTTCAAGGTCGCGGCAGGAAACTCGTCGAGCCGATCGCCTTTCTGCGGCACTTCATCGGTGACGCGATGGTACATGCGATTCAGTTGCTGCCATTGGTCGGAGGTGATCTCTTCGCGTACCTGCCGCGCATTCTCCCGGGCCGCGGCAATACATCCCGTGATGGATGCACGGCTGTCCCGTTCAAAAGCAAGGGCGTGCGCCAGCGCATAAAAGTCGCCGGTCCATTCCAGGCCCTCCGGATTTCCCAATGCTGCCAGGACGCGTTTCCAGCGCCCTTCCTCACTCGTGCTAGAGGGGTCGAGCGTCATGCTGAAGTTCACTTCGAGCATGCGCACGGTGTGCTCGGCACGTTCCAGATAACGACTCATCCAGTAAAGACTGTCTGCCACTCGAGAAAGCATTTGCCTCCATGGGTCAATCAATTCCCATCGAATTAAGCGTGCAACACCCAGGTATCCTTGCTGCCACCGCCCTGCGATGAGTTCACAACCAGCGAACCCTTGCGCAGTGCCACACGGGTTAGGCCGCCCGGCACAACTGTGACCTTATCGCCGTACAGGATGTAGGGCCGCAGGTCGACGTGCCTTGGCTCGATGCTGGGTTCATTGCCATCTCCCATCAAACAAGGAGACCTAGAGAAATTCAGCGTCGGCTGCGCGATATAGTTGCGTGGATTCGCCTCAATCCTGGCGCGAAACTCAGCCTGCTGTTCCTTCGTGCTGTGCGGACCAATCAGCATTCCGTAACCGCCCGATTCACCGACCGCTTTCACGACCAGGTTCTGGAGATTCGCAAATGCGTGCTGCCGCTGCGTTGGATCGGTCATCAGAAAGGTTTCTACATTGGGAAGGATCGGATCTTCCTTCAAGTAGTAGCGGATGATCGCGGGCACATACGCGTACAGCGCCTTGTCATCGGCAAGTCCGGTACCAAAGGCATTCGCCAGCGTGACGTTTCCCGCGCGATAGGCGTTGAACAGACCCGCGACACCCAGGATCGAATCTCCGCGAAACGCCAGCGGATCGATGAAATCATCATCGACGCGGCGATAAATTACGTCGACCCGCTTCAGTCCTGCCGTGGTACGCATGTAGACGATGTTGTCGTGAATGACGAGGTCGCGACCTTCGACCAGTTCGATGCCCATCTGGCGGGCCAGGTACGTGTGCTCAAAATAGGCGGAGTTGTAGACGCCGGGAGTCAGCAGCACGATCGTGGGCTCGGGCCGGCCTTCTGGAGCCAGCGAGCGCAGCGCACTGAGCAACACCTGCGGATAATGCTCAATCGGTCGCACGCCGTAACTGCGGAAGGTCTGCGGGAACGCGCGCTTCATGACGCGACGGCTGGTCAGCATGTAACTGACGCCGCTGGGAACTCGCAGATTGTCTTCCAGCACGACGAAGTTGCCATCGTTCAGCCGTAGCAGATCCGTGCCTGTGACCGCAATGTAGACGTTGCGCGGTACCTGCAGGCCACGCATCTCGCGACGAAAGTGCGGGCAGCTGTAAACAATTTCGCGCGGGACAAAACCGTCGCGCAGAATCTTTCCATCGTTATACACGTCGCCGAGAAACAGGTTCAACGCGGTGATGCGCTGAATCAGGCCGCGCTCGATGCGATCCCACTCCGCGCCAGTAATGATGCGCGGCAGCATGTCATAGGGAAAGATGCGCTCGGTGCCTTCCTGATTTCCATACACCGTGAAGGTGATCCCCTGAGTACGAAAAGAAATGTCAGCGGAGTGTTTACGCCGCGCCAGCTCTTCCTCCGGCACGCTGCTGAATGTATCGAGCAGCAGCCGATAGTGTGACCGAACGTTTCCGCCCGAATCAAACATTTCATCGTAGGCCTGGTCCAGAAAATAATTCCGAAGATAGCCGTTGCTGAGATCCACAGGAGCGGAGGCTCTGGACCCTGGAGTCGCCGAGCCCATAGATTCGACGGCTGCGTTCGGAAGCTCGTTTGCGGAGCTCGTCATTGGCCCGCTCCTGATTGCACGGCAGCAGGTGTCCCGGCGAGGCCGGACTTTACTTTCTCATCCAACCAGTCCGATACCACTGAGAAGTGAGTAAGATTCGCAACGCCAAAGGAAGTTGTCAGGGCTACATCCGAAGCATCGCGACCCGTAGCCATCAACACTCTTCCCAGCCGCTGACAATTATGACGCGCATCCATCGTCCACCAACGGCCGCTCAAGTACACCTCAAACCATGCACTGAAGTCCATGGGAGATGGCGGGAGGATTATGCCAAAATCTCCCAGGTATCCGGTCGCGTAGCGAGCTGGGATGTTGAGTGCGCGGCACAATGTGATCGCCAGATGCTGGAAATCCCGGCAGACGCCGATGCGCTCTGTAAAGACGTCCAGCGCAGTCTTGGTTGAGCGAGCCGCCATGTAATTGAATTGGACGATGCGATGGACATACGCAGCGATGGCCTGGACTCGCGACATGCCGCGCGGCATTCCACCAAACAGATCGAGCGCGACGGCGGACAATCGATCCACTTCGCAATAGCGGCTATTCAGCAGAAATTTGAGTACCTCATGCGGCAAATCCTGCACCGGCATTTCTTCGGCAGACAGGTCCATTTCATCCGGCTCATCACCGCCGACGATCAACGTCGATCCATGCAGACGCAAGGGACCGGCCGGCGCGAAGATGCGGCTGCAGCGATTGCCAAAACTGTCAATGTATTCCGCGACCGGAAGTTTCGGCTCAGTCTGCAGCAGGTCCGGCTCCCGCAGATCGCGGTCGCGCGACGGATGCACGTGCAGCAGCGCTACCATCGCGGTAGGAGCGGGCAATTCGAAACGAAGATCGTACCCTAAACGAATAAGCATCCAGGCTCCTTAGTAAATCGAATTCCCAGTTCTACTTGTAGGGGTCTGGTGTTCCGTACCGTTTTGTGGCCAAATCGAGGCTGTTGCCTAAAACCGCAGTCTTGTAACCGATGTGTTAAGAATTGAACAGGTCAACGTTTTTCGCAAGCGCGAAATTGAAGTGACTTTAAAAAAGCGAGAGGGTGAATGACGTATTGCCTCGGCATCAAGACACGTGAAGGACTGATTATGGCCTCTGACTCACGCACCAACGCGGGCTATGACCAGGTGAATGTCTGCCGAAAAATGCATACCTTCACGGAACCCGGCGAGCGCGCGTTTGTCATCCTGACCAGCGGAAGCCTGTCGATCACGCAGTCGGTCATCACGTTGCTCCGTGAAGAGTTCAAGCACGGTAGAGGCCTGGCGACAGCCCGCAATATGTATGAAGCAGCACGAGCCGTCGGTGCCTGTGTGCGCACGATTTCCGATCTCGACCGCGAGGCCCTCGCCAAAGATGAGTACAACTTCAACATCCACCTGCTGCTGGGTGGCCAGATCAAGGGCGACGCGGCCGACCTGTACCTGATATATCCGCAGGGCAATCCAATTTGCGCGACAGAAGATTCGCCGTACCTGCAAATCGGAGAAGTCAAATATGGCCGCCCGATTCTTGACCGCGGCATCGATTCCCGAACGACCTCACTGGATGCAGCGTCGAAATATGCCATGCTTTCCTTTGATGCC
>JAJYBW010000072.1 GCA_021778815.1 Acidobacteriota bacterium
TTCGGCCTGCATACCATCAACGGAGTGGGGAATTCCATCGCCCCGCAGCACTGCATCGCGAGCACTCTGCCGCGAAACACCATAGCCGCGTCCAGCCAGAAAGCTGCTGATCAGATCGGCTGCCTGCCAGCTATCCAGCCCTTGCTGCAATAAGCCGTCACGCAACTCCTGCAATTCCAATGTCGGGAATTTCTCAATGTCTCTGCCAGCCGGCATTTCGCGTCCGCCCTTCCCTGTTGCGCATCCGATTCCGACCGCAACTTAGCTCATGTGGTATTAAGACTCGACTTGCCCACTCTTTGTTGCTACGAACCTGCAAGAAAGATGGATTCAATGAACACGCGATCCTTTTATCGGCAACAATGGCAGTCACAAGAGAAAACTTTCGTCATTCCCCTCTCGGTTACCCAGCCGCAATTCCGACCTCCTGTCTCCACACCGTGCCACCCACCGGCCCGCTTCCAGTACCATAAGGAGAAGCTATGACGACCACCGTGACCCCTCAATCCTTAGACGGAAATGCCATCGCCTCCGTAATCAAAGCGGAAGTGGCTGCGGACATTCAGAAGTTGCACGCCCAGGGCATTCGACCCGGCCTTGTGGTCGTGATGGTCGGCAATCACCCAGCATCGGAAGTCTATGTCCGCAATAAAGTGAAGACCAGCGCGGAACTAGGCATGAACAGTGAGTTGATCACTCCTCCCGCATCGGTCACCACGGAAGAACTGCTCAGCTTGGTCGCCCAGTTAAACGCACGCGAAGACGTCGACGGCATCCTGATCCAAACACCCCTCCCTCCGCAGGTCGATAAAAAATTGCTCGACCAGGCCGTTTCCCCTGACAAAGATGTCGATGGGTTTCATCCGGTAAATGTCGGTCGCTTGCAAAGTGGACAGCCGTCGCTGGCGCCCTGCACCCCTGCCGGCATCATTCAGATGCTGAAGCGGAGCGGAATTCCCATCTCAGGTCAACATGCCGTCGTCGTCGGCCGCAGCGATATCGTCGGAAAGCCCATGGCGATGCTGCTGCTGCAAGAAAATGCCACAGTCACCATTTGCCATAGCAAAACTCGGGATCTGGCTGCATTCTGTCGCTCGGCTGACATTCTGGTCGCCGCCATCGGAAAAGCCGGCATCATTCGTCCCGACATGGTTCGACCCGGCGCCGTCCTGGTCGATGTGGGCATGAACCGCATCACCTCACAAGAAGACTTCGACCGTTTTTTCTCGGGCAACGCCAAGCGAGAAAAGACCTTTAAAGAAAAAGGTTCCGTTTTGATGGGAGATATCGACCCGCACGCGTTCGCCCTCGCCAGCTATTACACGCCAGTACCGGGCGGTGTCGGCCCGCTGACCATTGCCATGTTGATGGCGAATACAGTTCGGGCAGCCAGGCTGCGTCGCGGTCTGGCTGCGTAATTTTCTTCAGGAGAATACGTCATGCTGCGCGTCGGCCTTACCGGGGGACTTGCAAGTGGAAAAAGCACCGTCGCCAGTCTCTTTGCGCGCCGCGGCGTCCACACCCTGAATGCAGATCAGATTGGCCGCGAGTTGATGCAGCCGGGGCAGCCGGTCTATGACGCGATTCTCGCTCACTTCCACGGCTATCCCGACGCACCCCAGTTGACTCTTGCCGATGAGCAACTTGACCGTTCCGCCCTCGCGCGCTACGTGCTTTCGACAGGCAAGCTCGAAGAACTGAGCCGGATCGTCCATCCTCCCGTGGTCGCAGAGCAGGAACGACGCATTCAGCGCATCTTCTCCAGCGATCCGGATGCTATTGTCATGGTCGAGTCTGCACTCATCTTTGAAGCCGACCGCGCGAAAACTGCCCCCGGATTCAGCCGTAGATTTGATAAGTTAATTCTGGTAACGGCTCCAGAGGAGGTCCGACTGGCTCGATACACGTCGCGCGGCAGCAAGGCGCTTTCTGCGGAAGAATTGCTCGCGCTGCAGGAAGACGGTCGAAAGCGAATTGCCATGCAGATGACAGACCCGGAAAAAACTCCCCTGTGCGATTTCGTCATTGAAAACGCTGGATCGCTCGAACACCTTGAAACCGAGGTGGAGACAATCCTGAAGCAGTTACAACAAGAAAACGTACGACAGAAAACTGAGAGAGCAACTCCCACCACACGTTGAGCACGACGCAACGGAAATGCGGGAACTGAATCCAACAAGACATTCGTGGTATGAAACAACTGATTCTATCGATTCCGTTGCCGAGACCTGCGAGGCCCATGTTTTTCGGCAGCCGAAGATTGAGAGCTCTTGATCGATGAAAGCACGCTTGTTGATTTTGACCGTTGCCATCCTGGGCGGATTCTACTTCGTCACCACGCACACTTTCTTTACGGGTGCCGGCCGTGGATGGTTTACGAGGGCTGCCACCTCATCTTCTTCCTCGCCAAATGCAGTGCCGTTGCCCGGCGGCATGGATATCACAGACGCCCATGCGGCGCCGGCTCTCTTGCCCACCGAACTCAACAACATTGCGGTCTACAAGAAAGCGTTGCCCTCGGTGGTAAACATCACCTCCAGCATGGTCGCCTACGATTTCTTTTACGGTGCAGTTCCGGAGCAAGGCCAGGGCTCCGGTTTCATCCTGAACAAGAACGGCGACATTCTCACCAATTTTCACGTGGTATCGAATGCGCAGGCCCTGGAGGTAACGCTCTCCAACAAGCACCAGTACAAGGCCAAGGTACTGATGACCGACAAGGCCCACGATCTTGCTCTGATCAAGATTGACGCGCCGGACTTGCAACCAGCCACGCTGGCCACCTCCCGCGGACTGCAAGTCGGCCAGCTTGTCTACGCCATCGGCAATCCATTCGGTCTCAGCGGTACTATGACCCGCGGCATCATCAGTTCCATCCGCTCGGTGCGCGGTCCCATGGGCAATTTGATCTCCGACGCAATTCAAACCGATGCCGCCATCAATCCCGGCAATTCCGGCGGCCCGTTACTCAATTCGCAGGGTGATGTCATCGGCATGAACACCATGATTGACACCGGCGGAGGCGCCAATCAAAATGCCGGCATTGGGTTTGCAATCCCCATCGACGCAGCCAAGGCGGCCTTGAATGACTTTTCCCGCTATGGCAAGGTCCTGCGCCCGACACTGGGGGCCCGCTATTTGTCGATCGGTCCGGATATCGCCAGCCAGCTCGGATTGCCCGCAGTTCCCGGTGTCCTGGTGGAGCGCACAGTTCCCGGTGGACCCGCCGACCGCGCCGGCATTCTTGGTGGCAAGCAACAAGCCTATCTTGGCAACACGCCCATCTTCATTGGCGGCGACTTGATTGTTGCCATCGACGGCGATCAGGTGACAAACGATCAAGACATCGCTGAAATTATGGATGGACACCAGGCTGGCCAAACCGTCACAGTAACCATCTTTCGCGGACAGAAACGAATGGACATCAAAGTGATTCTTGGGAACGCCGGCGATTCCGGCGACGTGCAGGTATAAAGTAAATCCACTACAGGAGCAGGAACATAGTGAGCCGTCAAGATTTGATGCTATGGAGTGATCCACCCCAAAAACCTTCTCGGCGTTCATTTATCAAAGGCGCTTCCGCTCTGGCGCTCGCCAATTCACAAATCAGCTCGGCGTTGAACCTTCAAAGCCGCTCTAAAGGAGGCAAAGTGTTTGCGTATGTCGGTACGGATACCAGCGCCATCGATGGCAAAGCCAATGGAAGAGGAATTTATCTGTTCGAGATGGATACGAGCAGCGGACGATTATCGCTCATCAAGCTGGCTGCGGAGGCCAAAAGCCCCTCCTGGCTTTGTCTCGACCCTTCGCAACGATACCTCTATGCCGCCAATGAGATCTCAGACTTTGAAGGCAAGAGCGGTTCCATCAGCGCGTATGCAGTGGATCCATCCAAGGGAGATCTCCGACTGCTGAACACCATCAGCTCGCAAGGCGCAGGTCCGGCCCATCTGAGTGTCGACGCGTCCGGGAAATATGTTTTCGTGGCCAATTACGGGGGCGGCAGCATTGCCGTGCTTCCTGTTGCGCCCGACGGATCTCTCGGCGCCGCGACCTTCACCCATCGCGACCAGGACCACGTCGGAAGCCAAAAAGCCACCAGTGCGCCTCCGGGCAGTTTTGCAATCAGCGGACACGACGCACCTCACGCTCACATGATTGGCGCGGATCCTGGCAATCGCTTTGTTGTGCAAACGGATCTTGGACAAGATCGTATCTACGTTTATAACTTCGACAAGCACACAGGTAAGCTTTCGCCTGCCGCAACTCCGTTCGCATCGCTTCCCACCGGAGATGGACCACGTCACTTTGCGTTTCATCCCAATGGACAATGGCTCTACTCCATTCAAGAAGAAGCCTCCACGGTAGTGTTCTTTCACTTTGACCCCGCAACCGGATCGATGGCGGCGCAACAAACCGTTTCGACGCTCCCAAACGGCTTTGCAGGGACCAGTTTTGCCTCCGAGATTCGAGTGTCGCCGGATGGTCGCGCCCTCTATGCAGCCAACCGGCTCCACAACACCATCTCCGTCTTTTCGATTGGTAGCAACGGGGAGTTGAAACGGATTGGCGAAACCCCTACCCTGGGCGATTATCCGCCCCAATTCAATTTCGATCCCAGCGGAACTTTCCTCTACGTCTGTAATCAGCGTAGCGACCAAATCACCTCGTTCCGTATCGACAAGCGGACAGGTTTACTCAGCTTTACAGGTCATTACACACCGGTCGGCACTCCGACGTGCATCATCTTCATGCGTTGATCCTTCGTGGATGCGCGATCCATCGCGGAGTGGAGCAGGCAAGCGAACAATTCTCATTCGCGTGATTGTTCCACTCCCGCTTTGTTGAGTTAGGAAGCTTTGCCAAGTTCACCATGCGGATCAATGACAAATTTCTTGGCTGCTCCCTTGTCAAAGTCCTGATAACCCTTCGGCGCGTCGTCCAGCTTGATGACAGTTGCGTTGACGATTTTCGCAATCGGCAGACGATCGTGCAGTATGGCCTGCATCAGCTGCCGGTTGTACTTCAGCACCGGAGTCTGCCCAGTAAAGAAGCGCTGCGATTTCGCCCAGCCGAGTCCAAAGCGCATGCGAAGGTTCCCCTTCTGCGAAGCCTCATCCTTGGATCCAGGATCTTCCGTCACGTAGAGTCCCGGAATCCCGATACTCCCTGCCGCGCGGGTAATGGCCATCAGCGAATTCAAAACAGTCGCCGGCGCCTCGACCCCATGTTGCGAACCATGCGCGTGCGCTTCGAATCCCACGCAGTCGATGGCCGCATCCACTTCCGGTACGCCGACCACCTGGGCAATCAGTTCCTCCAGCTTGTCGCTCTTGGTTAAGTCGATAGGCTCGAAGCCCACCTTCTTGGCGTGTTGCAACCGTTCCTGATTCATGTCGCCAATCATCACCACCGCGGCTCCAAGAATCTGTGCCGAAGCCGCGGCAGCCAGACCCACTGGCCCCGCACCGGCAATATAGACAGTTGAGCCCACGCCAACCCCCGCATTTACCGCGCCATGAAACCCCGTCGGCAGAATGTCAGAGAGCATCGTCAAATCTCTGATCTTCGACATAGCCTGCGCCTTGTCTGGGAACTTGATGAGGTTGAAGTCCGCATACGGCACCATGACGAATTCAGCCTGGCCACCGATCCACCCGCCCATATCAACGTAGCCGTAGGCTCCGCCGGCTCGTCCTGGATTCACGTTGAGACAAACACCCGTCTCCCCCGCACGGCAGGTCCGGCATCGTCCACAGGCGACGTTGAAGGGAACCGTAACCAGATCGCCGATGTTGAGATACTCGACGTCTTTCCCTTTTTCGATAATCTCGCCGGTAATCTCATGCCCCAGCACCAGCCCTTTCGGCGCTGTCGTGCGGCCACGTACCATGTGCTGATCCGAGCCGCAAATATTAGTGGAAACAATTTTCAGAATCACGCCGTGGGTAATCTCCTTGCCCGCCGGATTCTGCATCTTTGGATAATCGATGGACTGTACTTCCACCTTGCCTGGTCCCAGATAAACAACTCCTCGATTTGTAGCCATGGAATCATGTCCTTTCAAATTGCCGCAGACTCAAACGAGCCACTCCCCGGCGGCAGCGTTGCCGAGCAGGATTCAAGAATCCAGAACCCTCCAGCAGAACTGCTCAACCGAGTCAAGAAATCCGAATCTGCTGTTAGTAAGCCGCCGCTCCAGCTTCGGCAACGGCGTGGTCCTGCTCCCCTGATCCACCACTCACACCGATCGCGCCAACAACTTTACCGTCGCGCTTCAGCGGAATTCCGCCGGCAAAGATCATGATCTTGCCGTCGTTGGAGGCATGGATGCCAAAAAACTGTCCGCCGGATTGGCTGTGGGTTGCCAGGTCTTTCGTGCTGATATCGAACGCCCTCGACGTGTAGGCTTTCTTGATCGAGATGTCGATGCTGCCCAGCCACGCGCCATCCATGCGAACATGGGCAACCAGGTTGCCACCCGCATCCGCCACGGCGATGTTCATGGGCTGACCGATTTCTTTGGCTTTCTTCTCCGCCGCTGCGATTATCCTTCGTGCGTCTTCCAAATGGATCATATCTTTCTCCTTGTGTACCCAGTTCAATTCATGCACTGCAGCCAGGCTTCAATTTGGCCCTACGGTAAACGGACCACGATGCCTGTACTGATCGTTTTCGGGTTGAAGCTGCCGCCCAGCCCGGACAATCCTCCATAGCTGAACTCCACTACGCGCCAGTCAATCCTCGGCAAAATCGTCAAATCTAAACCGCCCAAAAATTGATACTGAAACTTTGTTGCGCTGACATGTGCGACGCCTTGCCCGTAGTCTGCGTGACCCGCGCCAATCAGCGCTTCCACATACGGTTGGATTGGCAGAGGGTGCGGACGAAACACAACG
Source organism: Acidobacteriota bacterium (assembly GCA_021778815.1). GTDB lineage: Bacteria > Acidobacteriota > Terriglobia > Terriglobales > Acidobacteriaceae > JAKAAZ01. The sequence goes on from JAJYBW010000072.1 coordinate 6,900, forward strand.
CGTGGCCCCACCAGACCGCTATCCAGCGTCGTTGCCCCAGTTCCAAGAATAGCCCCGCGAGCGTCCACCCCGGAGCTGAAAACCCAGAAGTGACCCTTGTCCAGGTAGCCGCCGAATGTCGGCCCGTAAATCCAGCCTGTGTTTGGAACATTCAATTTCGTTGCGCTGAATTCGCCATACAGGCCCACTTGAGCCGAGACTGCCATAGAAATAAAGACGAAGAACAATAGGCCAGCGACTCTCGACACATTCCATTTCATTGCGGGAACATTCTCCTTTCGCGCTGAAGCAGATGAACTGATTTCCGCAACATTGGCTATCAAGCCTGAAGCTAGCGCCGCTTTTTTGACTTTGCTCGCGATCGTTTCGTTTGCCTCTTTTTGCTTGGATGCGCGCTGAGCTTTCCCGTCGACTTGCGCTCCGAGAGTTTTTTCACCTCACCGGTTGAGACCTGCTCCACCAAAGCAAACTGCAGCTTGTTTTCCACCGCATCAATGCGGTCCAGAATTACGTGCACCGCGTCGCCAACCGAAATTCGATGTCCGCTCGATCCCCCCAGAATCTGCCGACTGTTTTCGTTGAAGCGGTAGTGATCTCCCTGCAGTGTTGCCAGTGGAACCAGACCCTCCACGAACAAATCATCCAGTTCGACAAACAATCCATACTTGGTCACGTTCAGGATGATCCCGGAAAACTCCTCGCCAATTTTGTCCTGCATGAAGCGAATTTTCTTCCACTCAATCAGTTCTCGCTCGGCGTCGGCGGCCCGACGTTCGCACTGGCTCACCTCCTGCGCAATGGCCGCCAGTTCCTGCTCCTCCACCGGAGCTTGCACCGCTGGCTCATCTCGGCGAGCGCCGTGCGTGCTTCGGCGGCTGGCGGAAGCCTTGTCGCTTCGCGGCAGTTCACGGCGGCCATCCATGCCCGCGGCCAACAATGCTTTTGTAATGCGATGCACGATCAGATCGGCATAGCGGCGAATCGGCGAAGTGAAATGCGTGTAGCTGGGCGTCGCCAGCGCAAAGTGGCCTTCATTCTTTTCGCTGTAGCGGGCCTGCTTCAGCGATCGCAGCATCAGGTACGTCAGGATGCGTTCCTCCGGCTTGCCCGCCAGCCGCTCCGTCAGCTTCTGATACATCTGCGGCGTCACCAGAATGTCTTCAGGAATTTCGCGCAGGCGTTTGTCGCTGCCGCCGCTTCTCATGCGATCACGGCGATCACCTCGCAATTCGACCCGCTTGACCGGCAACGCCCCCACGCCCAGCGAATAACCAAAATGCGCTGCAATCTCTTCGAAGTTTGCGACCCGCTTGGCGTCTGGCTTTTCGTGGATGCGATAAATACTGGGCACGCCAAGCGACTCAATCCAGCTGGCCACACATTCGTTGGCCGCCAGCATAAATTCCTCAATCAATCGGTTCGCCCAGGTGCGCTCGGAGCGAACAATCCCGCGCATCCTGCCCTGATCGTCAAATTCAATCACCGGCTCGGGTAGGTCGAAGTCGATCGATCCCCGCTGCTCTCGTCGCGCGTTCATCTTCTGTGCCAGCGTCAGCATCCGCTCAAATTCCGGAACCAGCGGTGCAAATTCTCTCCGCGTCTCCGGATCGCCCTGCAGAATATTGTGGACCTGGGTGTACGTCATGCGCCGGGCAGATCGAATCACACCCTCCGATACCTCGGAGGACAGAACTTCTCCATCCGGCCCCAATTGCATCACGCAGGAGAGCACCAGCCGATCCTCACTTGGACGGAGACTGCATACATCGGTCGACAGCTCCATCGGAAGCATTGGAATCGCGCGATCCGGAAAGTACACCGAGTTGCCGCGCAAACGCGCTTCCAGATCAAGCGCCGTCCCCGGCCGAACATAATGCGCGACGTCTGCAATATGCACTTGAAGTTCATACCCGCCGTTGTCCAATTCGCGAACCAGCACCGCATCATCGAAGTCCTTAGCCGTCTCGCCGTCAATGGTGACAATCGGCAAATCTCGAAAATCCCGGCGCCTCGTGCCGATCTGTTCCTGGCTTTTTGGGTCGCTGGAAGGTGGCACCGCAATCTCTCGAGCTTCCTGCAGCACCCGATCCGGAAAAATATGCGGCAAATAATGCTTGCGAATCAGAATTTCAACGTCCACCCCAAAAGCGTCGCGATCCCCCAGTACCTCAATCACCCGGCCTCGCGCCGGCCGCGTCGCAGTTGGCCAGTCTGTAATGGCGACGTCCACGACCAATCCTTCAAGGTCCTCATAGCTCTCATGCAAATCGGCCGCCTCGGCCCCGAGAACTCGATCCAGCGTCTCCGCATGCTCAGGAATCTCAGCACCAAACGGAACCAGGATCGCTTCGCTGAGGCGCGCATTCAGCGGCGTGACAAAATTACCCGCCATGCGGTCGCCACGCGCCGTCCGCTTTCCGTTGGCATAGTGGAAGATTCCCACCACCGTGGGATTGTGCCGCTCCAGCACCCGTAGAATGCGCCCCGAACGGCGCCCATCCCCTTTTGCCGGCAGCGGTTCCACCAGCACCAGGTCGCCTTGCATGGCGCTCTCCATGCTGTCTGGAGGAATAAAAATATCCTCTTCCCCGGTTTTTTCGCGCGTATCCGGGCGCACAAAGCCATACCCGTCTCGATGCAGATCGAGGCGTCCGCTCACCCAGTTATTGCGCCTGCGCCCCGTGGCGGCCTGCTCGGCTGGGCGCGGCACCGCCCAGGTATCGCGGTCAATCTTGACCAGCGCGGCCCTGGCAGTCAGGCGATCCAGCTGTTCCAGCAGCAAACGTCGTTCCCGCCCACCGCCGAGGCCCAGTTCTCGAACCAGCTGCTTATACCCCGCGCGCTGACCTGCGGAGCGAGAAATGCGCTCCAAAAGTTCCTTGTCTGTCATCCGTCCAGCCTCTGGAATGCAGCCCCTCGGCCTCCGAACCAAAGGGGTAAGCATTGACCATGATGTTACCCTGCGAATGAGGAATGCAAATTCTCTTAGGATTGATTCCCCATTTTGCGATAGAGTCAGTAAAATTTGAGTAACTCGACAGGACTGTGCGACTCGCCTGGGTATCCGTTCCCCCGCGAGATTTCAAAATTCAAACCGAAGACCCGCTCTGCAAATAATGATGCCTGGGACGATCGATGGTGCGTTGGCAGACGGAAGAATGCAACAATAGAAAGGATTTATGAGCGCAATGTGGAAACCGAACCAGCCTGGCACCAGCCCCACTTCCCCTTCGGACCCGATCCGTCCGCAAACACCGACCCCGATGAACCCGGAACCGGTGGTGCAGCGTCCCAACCCAACCCCGTCGAGTTCCACAACCGAGCAGGCGACGATTGGCAAATCCCTCACGATTAAAGGCGAAATCACCGGAAGCGAAGGCCTTTATATCGACGGTCACGTGGAAGGCTCCGTTAACCTGCCCGGTAATCGCGTCGTGGTCGGCCGCAATGGTCAGGTCGCCGCAAATATCTCTGCCCGCGAAGTCGTAGTTCTTGGCAAGGTCAATGGAAATATCAATGCCAGCGATCGCGTCGACATTCGCAATGAGGGTTCCTTGACCGGCGATGTGGTTGCGCAGCGCATCAGCATTGAGGATGGCGCCTATTTCAAGGGTGGCATCGATATTCGAAAGCCGGCCGCCTCCGAAGTTAAGGCAAGCGAAGCCGCGAAGTCTGCGGTCGCGACTCCGGCCCACGTCTAGCCAGAAAGACCCTGTTTCCGCCGCTTGCGGCCGGATGGCGCAACGGCTTCGCTTCCCCCCCAAGCGAGGCCGTTGCGTGAAGTTAGTCTGCCCGCGGCCTTGCCTCCCTGTGCCTTCTCCCCACACTCGAACCGGATGAATCTTTTTCGACCCTCCTCCATCTAAAGAAACGGAAATCAGGAGGTAGTTTCATGCTAAATATTCGTTTAAACGAGGATCGCGGACACGCCAACCACGGCTGGCTCGACACCCACTTTACGTTTTCCTTTTCCAATTACTACGACCCGGAACACATGGGTTTCCGCGCCCTGCGCGTGATCAATGAGGATTTCATCGCGCCCGGCATGGGCTTCGGCACCCATCCGCACAAGGACATGGAAATCCTTTCCTACGTGCTGAACGGGGAGCTTGGCCATAAAGATTCGCTCGGATCCGGCGGCATCATTCGCCACGGAGACGTCCAGTTCATGTCGGCCGGAACCGGCATCCGTCATAGCGAAGCCAATCCGTCACCTACGGAAACAACACACATGCTGCAAATCTGGCTGGTGCCGAATCGCAATGGGCTCGATCCGAACTACGAACAGAAGTCTTTTCCGATCGAAACTCAGCCGAACAATCTGCACTTGATCGCTTCCCGCGATGGCCGCGATGGATCGTTCTTGATCCGCAGCGACGCTGAGGTGTACGCGGGCAAGCTGGATGGTGGAACCACCATCGATCAGCCCCTGACCGGCAATCATGGCTGGGTGCAGGTGGCCGC
>JAJYBW010000073.1 GCA_021778815.1 Acidobacteriota bacterium
ATCGATCAAGCGGTAGCCGGGCTCAAGCAGGCTATCGATGCGAGCCCTGGCTGAAAGTTTGAAGTGCTTGCCGCATTTCGGGCAGACGTTCAGATTGGCTTCCAGGTCGGCTTTCCAGATGGTCTGACCGCAGCCGTCGCACTTGGTCCACAGACCCTCGGTGCGAACATTTTTCGCCGACGTGGTCTCAATCTCGTTTTCGTTCTCGTTGCGTTTAAACCAGGACATACTCCATCCATCCTAAACTGCGCAGCAGAATCCCGGTCTCAAAATCGAGGCGTCGGGCACACGCATCCGGTTCGCTAATACGCTAATATTCGATACCGCGCTGCGCCAGAATTCCCTTCTGGTATGCATGTTTCACTTCGCGCATTTCGGTCACGGTGTCTGCAATGGCAATCAGGCTGGGATGCGCGTTGCGACCGGTCAGAATGACGTGCACCATCTCCGGCTTCTGCTGCAGCACTTCCACCACGCGCGCCGGATCCAGCATGTTGTATCCGATGGCGTAGTTGATTTCGTCAAGGATGACCATATCCCACTCACCGGAAAAGATGGCCTGGCGAGCCTCTTCCCAGGCGGCCTCCACCATGCGGATATCTTCAGGATCGGTTTCCGCGCCGCCAATTTTCACGAAGCCGCGGCCCATCTGCTTCATCACCCAGTTGCCGCCAAAGGCCTGCACGGCATCGAGCTCGCCATAGTGCCAGGAACCTTTCAGGAACTGCAGCATCAGCACGCGCATGCCATTGCCCACGGCCCGCAACCCTGTGCCCATCGCCGCAGTAGTCTTCCCTTTTCCAGGACCCGTGTTGATGAGAATCAGTCCACGCCTTGCATCCGTCATAGAATCAATGTCCTCATCCCACTCGAGCCAAAAGATGGCTTGAATCGCGCGCCCATGTCTTCTTGTGCCTTAATGTCCTAAGTGATAAGGATGGCCTTCGACGATGGTGAAGGCGCGATAGATTTGCTCTGCAAGCACAACGGCAGCCAGTTCGTGCGGCAATGTCATGGGACCCAGCGACAATACCAGCCAATCGCGACGCGTGGTGGCTTCACTCAGCACTGCTTCTGACCAGCCGTCCGCAGGTCCAACGGCGAAGGTGAACAGCTGTATGCCGCGGTCTCGCTCCCGTTGCAGCCATTCGGCAAAGGTTTCTGAAGACCAAGTGCGTCCGCGATGATCCAGCAGAATCAGCATGGAGCGGGCGCGACTGCCACGATCCCATGCGGCAAAAAACTTTTCTTCAGATGCGTAATGTTCTGTGCGGCAACCGCAGTGGCGCTCGATGCGCTGGCAATAGCCGGAATACATTTCGTCGGCGGCGGCCTGTTTGCCGGTGGCGCGTCGTCCCAGTGTGACCAGCTGAATTTCCATTCTTTCCATACTTTACTGGAGTTTGTGGTCTGGATGTGAGAGGTAACTCACGGAATGTGGCGACATCGAAAGATCAAGCGGATCGCTGAGACGATTCGGATGTGTCCCGCGGCAGCTTCGGGATGAGGCGATCAATTGGCGAATCCATGTCAGATCCTCATAAAGTTCCGGAGCAGGGATAGAGAGAGATCCGGAGCAGGGATAGAGAGAGAATTATGCGGCAAGCTTTGAAGTGGTCATGGCAGAGTCCGCAATGCCGTCTACCATTTTTCATATTCTCACTTCTTTAATACCATAATCATCGTTAATAGCCTTGCCGTATTCACCTCGTAATCTATTGATTCTGTGAACTATGTTGTCTGGCTACAGAATTGCTCATTTTAAGCTTCAAGGGTACTAGCACGATTGAGTCGACGACCCCGCGTCAACTTCTTAACTTAAGCCCGCCATAATTTTTCGCCCTGGATGAGTAAGCCACATCTCAGCGCAGATTTTAGAAGCCAGGAGATGCCGTTCGTAAGCGACGCCCGCATGGGCGTCACAGTGTTTTTAAGAAACACCAACAAGACAGGCGCGAGACCGGTTGCCGGCTCGTGAACTAAACGAGGTGGAATTCAATGCAATTTCGACACAACGGCTGGATCCGTACGACAGTCACCTTCGCAATGCTGCTGGGAGCAGCGATTTTTGTTCAAACTTCGCAGCCAATCGCATTCGCCCAATCGCTCACTTCCGGTGATATTGCAGGCAACGTGACGGACCCGACGGGCGCGGCGATTCCGGGCGCAAAAGTTACCCTCAAGAACCAGGGTACCGGTGCGACGTATACCAGCACAACCAACTCCACTGGCGGCTATCATACGGCGCTGCTGCAGCCAGGCACCTACACCATCACGGTCACCGGCGCAGGTTTTCAAACGACTACCACCACCGCGAACGTTGCGGGCGGCGCCATTGCGAACGGCGACATCAAAATGACGCTGGGCAAATCCTCCCAGACGGTGACAGTGACCGAAGCCGAGCCGCTGTTGAATACAGAGAATGCCGACATCACCACGACCTTCAATACGGAGCAAGTGCAAAAATTGCCGAATCCAGGCAACGATCTGACATTTGTAGCGCAGACGGCGCCCGGTTCGGTCATGAACACCACGACCAACAGCAATGGCGCCTTCTTCGGCTACGGGAACTTTTCTTCGTTCGGTCTGCCGGCTACGTCGAACACGTTTACCGTCAACGGCATGTATGAGAACGACCCATTCCTGAACCTGAACAACTCCGGCGCGACTAACCTGTTACTCGGCAACAATATGATTGCCTCGGTGACAGTGGTCAGCAATGCTTATGGCGCACAATATGGCGGCCTGGGCGGCGCGCAGGTGAATGAAATCACCAAGTCTGGTACAAACCAGTTCCACGGCAACGCAGTCTACTGGTGGAATGGCCGGGTGATGAATGCCAATGGCTACTTCAACAACCAGACAGGAACTCCACGCCCGTTCGATAACGTGAATCAATACGCCGCTTCGGTCGGGGGTCCGATCTTCAAGAACAGGACGTTCTTCTTCGGCGATTATGAAGGTCTGCGTGTGGTTCTTCCGGTCACAAATGTTGTCACCGCGCCCAGCCCGAATTACGTGAGTTGCTTAACCACGGGTCAACCATCAGGGACGACGACACCTTGCAACGTTGCAAACCCCCTGAACCGGAAGACCTTTCCGTTCGGTATTCCGGAAGTCCCGGCAAGCGATCAACCCATCTATAAGCAGATTCTTGGCGTATACCAGGCAGCCCCAGGATATGCCAATGCAACCGTTTCGCCTAAGGATCCCAACGTCGTCACCTTCAACGCCAACGCGGGGAACTTCACGCACGAGTGGCTTTTTCAGGGTCGCATCGATCAACACATCGGAGAAAAAGACTCTTTGTTTGGTACCTACGACATGGATCGCGGTGTGCAAGCGACTTACACCGATCCACTGAAGCCGACCTTTGATGCGCTGAGCGTTCAACCCCAATATTCCGGCCAGCTCGGTGAGACCCACGTCTTTACACCGAACATCACCAACCAATTTACGTTTGCTGCCTTGTGGTATTCGGCAGTCTTCACGAATCAGAACCTGGACGCGTCCAAGGCGCTCGTTCCATATACAGTCGCATGGATCGACAATTCCTTCAATTTGCTTGGCGGGCTCAACTATCTGTGGCCGCAGGGTCGAAATGTAACTAACTACCAGTTCATTGACGACGTCAGTGTAATCAAGGGCCGGAACAACTTCAAATTCGGTTACTATTTCCGGCGCGACGATGTGACAGACTACAGTCCGGGCGTCTTGACCACGCCAGAGATTTACGCAACGGAGTCTAGCTTTGCGGGCGTCAGCCCTTACACTGCGCCTTCGTCATCTGATCCAACCCCCCCGCCGGTGACGCCAATCACCCCGTCGTTCGACCGTTACGTGCAGCAGTACCCGACCCGCTTGACGCAACCTGTGGCTCTCTACAATGAGGCTGGCTACCTTCAGGACCAATGGAAGCCTGTCCCCAACCTGACGGTCACCGCAGCAGTACGTGTGGAACACAATTCCAATCCCGTATGCCAGACGAATTGCTTTGCGACGTTCAACACCGATTTCAGCGGAGTGAGCACAGATCCGACGGCAGCGTACAATTCGATGATTGTCACAGGCAAACACCAGGCGTTTCGCAGTTTCCAGGCGGTAAGTATTCAACCCCGAGTGGGCTTTGCTTACTCCCCGTTCGGCGACGGTACCCCAACCGTCATTCGCGGCGGCTTCGGCATGTTTACTGATGTCTTTCCAGCAACCATCGCAGACAGCATCCTGAACAACGCGCCGGTCAACATTGGGTTCGCTCTCTTTGGACCTGCCTACAATTACCCGACCCCAAGTGTAATCAGTCCAAATCCTGCCGACCCGAACAGCGGAGAAACAGTCACTTCCGCTTCCAGCGCCGGATTTCAGTCGGGATTCTCTCACGGAGCCAGCTACACCACATTGTCCAACTCAGTCACTGGATTTAGCGCGCCTAGCTTCACCAGTCCATATCACAAGTTGAACTATCCAACCTACGAGGAATGGAACCTGGAGCTTGAGCGCCAATTTGGGCGCAGCACCGTGTTCGATCTGAACTATGTTGGCGACCGCGGCTACCACGAACCGAATGTGAACTCCGGCGTGAATGCCTTTGGCGCGCCAGCCGGTTTCAGCAACATTAGTGCCGGCGCGGCACCAAATCCATCATTCTCTCAGGTCACCGAGGTGTACAGTAACGCCATTTCCAACTACCACGGTGTCACAGCGTCGTTGATCCATCGTTCAAAATCTCTCCTATTGCAGTTCAATTACACGTGGAGCCATGCGATGGACGAAATCTCCAACGGCGGTATTCTCGGATTCAACGCGGGTCAAAGCCAACTGGTTCCGACCGATCCATCCAACCTGCGATACAACTACGGCAATGCCGATTACGACGTTCGGCAAAATTTCACTGCAAGCTATGTCTACACGGTTCCTTACTGGCGCGGACCTCATGCCTTAACCGATGGCTGGGAGTTCACGGGTACAGTCTTCCACCATACCGGCTTCCCTTTCACAATTACGGACAGTGATGTGACAAACCAGGTTTCGAACTATAGCGGCGCAATTTACGCTAAGCAACTGAACCTTGTGCACAGTTGCGGATCCAGCGCAGTCTTCAATACCGCAACCTTCAGCGGAACGCCCTGCGCATTCACAAATCAAGCCAACTACACGACTCCGACTGCGTTTGGCCAACAGGAACGCAACCAAGTGATTGCGCCTGCTTATACCGACACGGATATGGCAGTCCTGAAGACCTTCGCAATTCCGAAATTGGAATCGGCGAAATTTACCGTGGGCGCGCAGTTCTTCAACCTGTTCAACCATCCGAATTTCGCCAGCCCAAGCTCCGATATCGGATCCAGCAACTCGACTGCGGGATTCATTACGGCAACCGTCAACACACCAACCAGCATTCTGGGTTCTGGCCTGGGCGGCGATGCATCGCCTCGATTGATCCAGATCAAAGGCTCGATCGTGTTCTAGGTACCGCCTAGAATCTTTCCCAGCGGGGAGCCCGAGGGCTTCCCGCTTTTTCATCTTCAAATCACAAAAGAGCAGGGTGCCATCTGGCTTCCTGCTCTTTTCTGTTGAACGGACCCGCGCCCTAGGTGGAGAATCGGGGAAACAAGCGGAGAGATCAGTTTGCCTGCAACGCGACCGCGATACGGGTTCCATGATCGAGTTTGATGTCACCGTGGCTGGAGGTAAGAGTACCTGAAGCCAAAGTGACATTCTTCAAGTCGCTTCCGGTCGCCACCGTCTCGCCAGAGCTCGCCGTGTTGTCGATACTCTGGCCTGTCTCGCCGGCAGTCATCATTGTGTTTTTCGTGGATGCCGAGGGCAAATTGGCAGCGCTCGCTCCTCCGCCGGAAAGATAGGGTTTGGGAGCAACGCCCACCAGCATTCCGTGGATGGAGATGGGAGATGCTTTCTTACTGGGCTTGACCTGATCGAAGGAGATGGTCACCGAGGCGGTTCCTCCACCTGATGACTTCGACTGAACCGCGGTCACTTTTCCGGAGAGCATCGCGCCCCGGGGAACGGTCGTACCGTTGCCAAGAGTCGTTTCCGCAAGAGTTTTGGCCGTGACGGCCTCGCCGACGGTGGCATTTTTTGTATCAAGCTTGCTGGTGATCGCCGCCGGGAGAGCGCTGCTTGCGGTTGGATACGCGGAACTGCCACCTTGGAATGCGAACGCTGGAGCGGCGATAACGCTTGCGGCAAGAATGGTGGGTGCAATCAAGGCGAAAGCGCCAAATTTTCTCACGTGGGTCCCTCTGAGTTTCATTCTCTATTTGAAATGACTCCGACTTTCCACTTGAGTATCTGGCACAAGATAACCGCTGTCAAAGCGGTTTTTTGCGCTTCGGCGCGGTTTTGCGAGGTTTGGATTTCGAAACGATTTTAACGGCGGCCTTGGTCGCTTTTCCCTTGGCGGACTTCACTGGACTCTTTTTGCTGGCTTTCTTTGCAGTGACTTTTTTTGCCGCAGCCTTCTTCACGGCCTTCTTTGCGACGACTTGTTTCGCTGGCGCCTTTTTCGCGACTGCCTTCTTGGCGGCCTGTTTTTTGCGGACTGCCGCCACGCGCTTGGTCAACGACGCCTTCAACTGTTCCAGATCGAGGGTGGTCGCAGTCTTGCGCAACCGTTCAATGTTGTAGAAATCACGCTTCTCTTCGGAGAAGATGTGGACCACGAAATCGACATAGTCGAGGAGAATCCATTCTCCCTCGCGGTAGCCTTCAATCGAGTTGGGGCGCGTGTTGAAGTCGCGCTCCATTCGTTCCTCGATCGCGGTGGAAATGGCCTGGTTCTGGCGATCGTTGGTACCACTGCAGATCAGGAAATAGTCTGTGAAACCGGAGTCCGCGGGGTCCAGCTCCAGGATGCGAATCTGCTCCGCTTTCTTCTCTTCACAGGCGGCCGCTGCGGCCGCAACCATGCGGCGGATTTCTGTTTTCGTCATGCGTTCGTGCAATCTCCCTGGTGCGCTTCGAATTTTCCCAGCCCTCTCATCCTAGTCCGTTGCGGACAGCTGTGCCAAGGCTGGTTGTCATCGTGACTTTCCCAGCTCTCAAAAGCGAGACCCGGGGCACACAGGTTCAATGCTTCGCGATGATCGGCAGGGTCAACCACGCGCATTCTCCGCGCGATAGACCTGAGTCTTCGCAATATAATCCCAGACGGGCGCGGGCAGCAGTTCCGGATCTGGCTCGCCTCGATGGAGCGCAGCACGGAGCTCGGTCGCCGAAATATCTTCATCTAGATGAGGTAAAAACCAGACGCGGGTCGGGGCGGCGCCGGGATGATGCAGGGTCAGATTGCAGGAGGGAAGGCTGCCGGCAGCATGCTCCGCGGTCGCGGCGTTGCTCGAACCGCGTTCGAACTCCACTTCGGGAGGAAGCGCGGCTTCTGCGCCAGCTAACGAAAAACCGGGTCGAGCGGCGACAATCCAGTCGGAGAGCGCCAGCAGGCGAGGTGCTTGAAACCATTGGCCAATGTCTAGCCAGCTATCAGCTCCCAGCAGCGTAAACAGCTCCGTCGGCTCGTGCCCCGTCACCAGCGAAGCGCGAAGTCGACCTAGGGTTTCGACCGTGTAGTTGGGGCGCGTTGCGTCTGTCGCGTCGTGATGCGGCGCATCCATCGGAGAGGGAATAAAGCGTGAATCGGTTTGGGTGGCCAGCGCCGTCATGGTGTACCGATGTAGAAAGTCCGTCGCCTGAAATTTGCCTTTGAAGGGTTGGTGCGCCGCCGGAGCGAACAGCACCTGGTCGAGCGCGAAGAGGTCCGCAGCCGCCGTGGCAATGGCAAGGTGTCCGCGATGCGGAGGATCAAAGCTGCCGCCGAAAAAAGCGATGCGCCTCATGCGGGTTCCTTCGAGAGATATTGCTTCACAAATTTTGCGATGCGGCAGTAACGGGGATGCTTCTGGATTCTTCGCGTGGCTCAGGAATGGTCGAGCAAACTCGATAAAAACGCCTCAGCCGGCCTCAGGGAGCGTGGCGCGAAGTGCCTGAACCTTCTCCGCCAAGGCATATTTCAGGGCGTCGATTCCCTCTCCGGTCACGGCGGAGATGGCATAGAAGGGCAGCTTCTTGCGCTTCGCCATCGCCTGCAGCTTCTTCAACTTGTCTAGATTTGCCACATCGCATTTGCTGGCGACCACGACGCGAGGCTTCTCTTCCAAGCCATGGCCGAAACTCTTCAACTCGGCTTCGATTACGTTGTAATCTTCCACCGGATCGGGGCGACCGCTGCCATCGGACACGTCGACAATGTGAGCCAGCAGGCGAGTGCGTTCAATGTGGCGCAAGAACTGCGCGCCCAGGCCGGCGCCAAGATGCGCTCCCTCAATCAAGCCGGGGATATCGGCAACGACAAAGCTTTCTTCGTTCGGCCACTCGCCCACGGTGACGACGCCCAGGTTCGGTTCCAGCGTAGTAAAGGGATAATCGGCAATTTTTGGTCGCGCGGCGGAGATGCGGGCGATCAACGTGGACTTGCCAACGTTAGGATGACCGACCAGACCGACATCTGCGAGCAACTTCAACTCCAACCGAAGCAGGCGTTCCTCGCCGGCGTGGCCCAGCTCATGCTCGCGCGGAGCCTGGTGGGTCGAGGTCGCGAAATGCTGATTCCCACGACCGCCGCGACCGCCTTTCGCAATCACCATTCGCTCGTCGGGGTGACGAAAGTCATGTATCAGCTCGCCGGTGGTGTCGTCGTAGACAACAGTGCCGACGGGAACCTTCAGGACGGTATCTTCGCCTTCGCGGCCGGAGCAATTCGAGCCTTCGCCGTGACGGCCTCTCTCAGCTTTATGTTCGGGATTGAAGCGGAAGTGGATCAGCGTGTTATGGCTCTGGCTGGCTTCGAGCACAACGTCACCGCCGCGACCGCCATCGCCGCCGGAAGGCCCACCGCGGGGCACAAATTTTTCGCGCCGGAAGGCCATGCAGCCGTTCCCGCCGTCGCCCGCTTTCACCTTGATCCTTGCTTCATCAATAAACATAGGTGTGAATAGTCTTCCTGCTGCTCGGGAATAGCGTTACTCTCAGTGTAACGCTCAAGACCATAGTACCCGTGCCGCAATGTCCGCGACCGGACTTGAGCCATGTCTTGTGCCGCACGATTCGCGTAGGAACAATATCGCTCGACACGTCCTGGTCAGATGGGGCGGACATTAAGGAGAACGCGGCACGAGCTCACGTCTCATTGGGCTACGGCCACCATTGCATCGCTTTCAGTGTCGTCCGCGCAGGCATGGTGAAGTCGCCGAAACGGGCGTAAAAGATTCGGGAGTTCGTCATGCTGCGCTTGCCTCCCCCACGCGCTTTATGCGCGATTTGCCTTGCGTTAATGTTTTTTCTGCCGACGTTGCCGAAGCTCCAGGGTCAGTCGACTACGGGCTTGATTGGCGGAACTGTGTATGACCCGCGACACGCGGTAATCCCGAATGCGCGCATTGTCGCCTTGAACGAGGCGACCGGGGCGGAGTTTCTCGCCTACACCGGCAAAAGCGGCAATTATACGTTGGCCGACCTGCCGCCCGGCACCTATTCCGTCGATATTACGGGAGACGCTTTCACCGCATTCACGGCAACACACGTCGTGGTGGAGCTAGGCCGGCGAACTCCACTGACAACAACGCTGCGAATTGGAGCCACTTCCAGCACCGTCCAAGTGGGAACAATCGTGCCGTTTCAGTCCACCTATCCTTCGGTCGCGACGAATATTACGCAGTCACAACTGCAGAACTTGCCTTCCGATAGTCGCCGCTGGAGCAGTTTTGCCCTGTTGACTCCAGGGGTGGTCGGCGATCCAGAGGATCACGGGCTGTTGAGCTTTCGCGGCATCAGCGGACTGCTGAATAACAATACGATCGACGGCGCTGACAATAACCAGGCCTTCTTCTCTGAGGAACGCGGCCGGACCAAGGCGCCCTATTCCATCAGCATGGCAGCGGTGGAGCAATTTCAAGTGAATACGGCGGACTATTCCGCGGAATATGGTCGCGCAGCCGGCGGTGTCATCAATACCGTGACCAAGAGCGGCACCAACCAATATCACGGCGAAGCCTTCTTTTTTGAGCGCAACAGCAGCCTGTCGGCGTTGAATGCGTACACCACGCTAACCAACTTCGACAGCACCGCCAACAACTTTGTTACCCGCCCGTATCAACCGACGGACGTGCGCCGGCAAATGGGATTTTCTGTCGGAGGGCCGATTGTTCGCGACAAACTGTTCTGGTTTTACTCCTTTGACTACAACACTCGAAATTTTCCGGCCGTGTCGCGGGTCGGCTATCCCACGGCGATCTACGCGCAGCCGAGCCCGATTCTTCCCTCGGGAAATTACCTGGGGTTTCGCATTACATGCGCCAACCTGCCGCCCTTTAACGCCAGCAACGGCACCTACGCAAGCGTGTTTCAATTTGAGGCTACGCAGGGCGCTTGTCAGCTATACGACAAGCTCGACCTGGCCTCCTATGACGCCGGCGTGAAGCAATATCAGCAAGGGCTGCAGTTAGTGAACACGCTGACCGGGCCTGCCCCCCGCACCGGCGAGCAGACACTCAACTTCCCTAAGCTTGACTGGCTGGTGAATGATCGCAACCACGCCACCATTTCTTACAACCGCATGCGCCGGAGTTCGCCGAATGGAGTGCAAACGCAAAGCTCGACGCAATATGGCATCAACAGCCTGGGCAACGATTATGTGAGCCTGGACTGGGGAATCATCCACCTAACAACGTTTGTGACGGAAAATATCGGCAATGAATTGCGGGTACAGTTGGGGCGGGAGCTGGATCGCGAAACCAGTCCCGCCCCAGCTGGTGCAGAGATTCCGCTGGGGCAAAATCAATTCGGACTGGCTCCGCAGATCCGCATCGCCGGGGGAACTTCCGGCGAAGGCATGGTGCTGGGGAATCCCGCAAAACTGCCACGACCGGAATATCCAGACGAACATCGCGCAGAAGTTTCCGATACTGTCTCCTGGGTGCTGGGCAATCATACGTTGAAATTTGGCGGCAATTGGGACCGCAATGAAGACCTTCTCGACAACTTGTACGCCGGAGTAGGGCGATACAACTACACCTCCTTCGGCAGTTTTCTGGCGGATTATTATCATGCGGTGGATGGGCTGGGACCACCGCACAGCTATTTCGTGAATAACTATGCAGGATTTTCGCAGAGCTTTGGACCGGGCGGATTTTTTATCACGACCAACGACTGGGCTGGATTTGCAGATGACGAGTGGCGGACATTCCCCCGCCTGACCGTGACCGCCGGCGTTCGCTATGAATATGAGCGCGTGCCGCGACCCTTTCTGCCGAATCCCCAGTTGCCGCAAACCGCAAATTA
>JAJYBW010000074.1 GCA_021778815.1 Acidobacteriota bacterium
GAGCCGGACACCATCGCTCGCATCCAGCAGCACTACCTCTCGATACTGCAGGCGGTCTGCGCGAACCCCGATCAAGAGATTTATTCTATTCCGCTACTCTCCGCATCGGAACGGCAACAATTGATCTTGGACTGGAACCGCACAGCCGCGGAGATTCCCCAGATCTGTTTTCATCAACAGTTTGAGGCACACGCAATCGCAACTCCGGACCGCCTCGCCGTCATGGCCAATGGAGATTCACTCACATATGCGGAGTTGGATCAACGCGCGAATCGGATTGCTGAAGAGTTGCGAGCTCGTGGGGCAGGTCCAGAGATATTGGTGGCTGTCTGTATTGCACGTTCGACCGATTTGGTGGCGGCGTTGCTGGCAGTTGCGAAATCGGGCGCGGCCTACGTGCCTCTGGATCCTGGGTATCCTGCGGGCCGCATCCTGAATATCTTTGAAGACGCCAAGCCGCTCGTCGTTCTGACGACCGCAGACTTGTTGTCCGCATTGCCTGCTTCGGGGGATAGTTCGTCCTTCGAAGTCATTTGTCTGGACGAACTTCACCAGACCGCGGTCTCAGCATCGCGCACCGAGCATAACCCGCAGTCGGTCGCTCCGGCGCAACCGGACAATCTCGCCTACGTGATCTTTACCTCCGGCTCCACGGGCAGGCCTAAGGGCGTGCAAATCACGCACCGAGCACTGGTCAATTTCCTTGACGGCATGTGTCGCGAACCGGGCTTCGACTGCAACGATGTATTGCTGGCCGTGACCACCGTGTCGTTTGATATTGCCGCGTTAGAGTTGCTGTTGCCGCTGTACGTTGGCGCGACGGTTTGTATTGCCGTCGAGCCCGGAAATCCTGTGAACTTACTTGCCGATTTCGATCGCTATCGACCCACAGTGATGCAGGGCACACCCGCAACGTGGAAGCTGCTGATTGCCGCCGGATGGAAAGGCGATCCGCATTTGAAGATACTATGCGGCGGCGAAGCGCTCGACACTGACCTGGCGCGTTCCTTGCTCGTTCGTTCTCAATCTTTATGGAATATGTATGGGCCAACCGAAACCACTATCTGGTCGGCCGTGCTGCCCATCGAGCAGGTGGGATGGACGGCCATTCCTGTAGGTCGTCCCATGCAGAACACATCGTTCTATGTTTTCGACAAACTCGGCGAGCCGACGCCATTCGGGGTCGCTGGTGAACTCTGGATCGGCGGCGAAGGGCTGTCCCGCGGATACCTGAACCGTCCTGACCTAACCGCCGACCGATTCATGTTCAAGTCGTTTCCGGAGCACACGGAAGCGGATCCCGGTGTGCGGTTGTATCGAACCGGTGACCTGGTTCGATATCGTAAAGATGGCACGCTGGATTTTCTTGGCCGCATGGACCACCAGGTGAAGCTGCGGGGATTTCGGATCGAGTTGGGAGAAATCGAGACTGCGCTGCGTAGTTACCCCGGCGTGCTCGATGCCATCACCTTGTTACGAGAAAGTGACGATGACAAACGCCTGGTCGCGTATCTTGTCTTTTCCGGTGGCGCGGCCCCTGCGGTCGCAACCGTTCGCGATCATTTACGCGCGACCCTTCCGGACTATATGGTTCCTTCCGCTTTCGTGTTTCTGCACGAACTTCCCCGCTTACCCAACGGCAAGCTGGACAGGAATGCGTTACCCCAGCCGGAGCAACATCCGGATGCGGGTGGCCAGGATTTTGATGCAGCTGGGACATCGTTGCAACAGGCGATTTATGCTGCATTCTGCAGTGTGTTGCAGGTGGACAAAGTGGGAGTAGACCAGAACTTCTTCGATCTGGGGGCACACTCATTACAGATTGTCAGGGTGCATGAGGCTCTGAATCAGAGCATCGCGGCCAAGGTTCCGCTCATCAGTTTTTTTCAGTATCCAACCATTCGAACGCTGGCCGCTTTTATTGAGGAACAAAGCCCCGATGAAGCTTATGGAGCGACCGGCGAATCGATGCATCGTCAGGTACGAACGCTATGAACGAATTCGCTGCCGAATTTCCCCGGAACGGAATCGCAATTGTCGGACTAGCCGGACGATTTCCTGGTGCGCCAACCGTCAGGGATTTCTGGCGGAATCTCACGGCAGGCGTAGAGTCGATTCGATTCTCGTCCGCCGAGGAATTATTGGGCGCGGGCGTTGATCCCGCGTTGATCGCCCATCCCGACTATGTGCCTGCCAGCGGAATTCTCCATCAGCCGGAATATCTCGATGCTTCCTTTTTCGGCTTCAGCGCGCGCGAGGCCGAGATCATCGATCCCCAGCAACGGGTGTTTCTTGAGTGCGCCTGGCAGGCTCTCGAGGACGCCGCCTGCGACGCAAGTTTATATGCGGGCGCTATCGGGGTCTTTGCCGGAGCCGGAATGAATACTTATGCCCTCCTCAATCTTTTCCATAACCCGGAAATTGTGGAGTCCGTTGGTCCGTATCAAATCATGCTGGGCAATGAGAAGGATTTTCTTTGTAGTCGCGTAGCGTACAAGCTCAATCTGCGTGGTCCGGCCATCAGCGTTCAGACCGCTTGCTCCACGTCGCTGGTCGCGGTACAGATGGCGTTTGAAAGTTTGCTTCGACACGAATGCGACATGGCTCTGGCGGGTGGCGTGTCGATCGCCATCCCGCAACCATTGGGCTACCTTCATGTTCCTGGCATGATTCATTCTCACGACGGGCACTGTCGCGCCTTCGATGCGGCCGCGTCCGGTACCGTACCTGCTTCCGGAGCAGGCGTCGCCGTATTGAAACGTCTCCAGGATGCGATCGCCGATGGCGACCATATTTACGCCGTGATTCGAGGCGCGGCGGTCGACAATGACGGTTCGGCCAAAGCCGGCTACTCGGCTCCTAGTGTGGAGGGCCAGATCGCCGTCATTCGTAAATCGATGCAGATGGCACACTTTGATCCTGCAACAGTGCGGTATATCGAAGCCCATGGCACCGGCACTGAAGTGGGCGACCCGATCGAAATCTCTGCCCTCTCGCAGGCGTTCGGTCCCGGGGCCAAGCCTCGCGCCTGTATCCTCGGTTCTGTCAAAACGAATATCGGCCATCTCGATACGGCGGCTGGCATCGCTGCTTTGATCAAGGCTGCCTTGGTTGTGCAGCATCGCATGATTCCCCCCACGCTTCATTTTTCCAAGCCCAATCCGCTGATTGATCTCGACAAGACACCGTTCACCGTGAGCGCATCTCTGCTTCCCTATGACGGAGCCGCACCTTTTCGCGCTGGGGTGAGTTCCTTCGGAATTGGCGGTACCAATGCCCATGTCTCGATCGAAGAAGCACCCTCGCGTGAGTCTGATGCAGCCGCTCCGTGGCAGCTGATTGTGCTGTCTGCAAAGACCGGTTCCGCGGTCGACGTTCAGGCCGCAAACCTCCTGCGCTACCTGGAAGAAAACCCGACGGCCAATCTTGCAGACATCGCATTCACGCTACAAAAGGGTCGTCAGGCGTTTCAATATCGGCGTGTGTTGGTGGCGCGGGACGTTTCCCATCTTAGGGAATTGCTGCAATCGCGCCAGTCGCTTTCGCCCACGGCTCAATCTCTCAGTTCCAGCAGCGTACCCACAGATTCCCCAAGCACCGTTTTCCTTTTTCCAGGTCAAGGCGCGCAATACGTCAACATGGGACTCGATCTCTATCGAGCCGGGCCTGTCTTTCGTGATGCGGTCGACACCTGCTGTGAATATTTGAAGCCTCACCTGGATCGCGACCTGAGGGAGATCCTCTATCCCCCACCGGGCAAAGAACAAGAGTCCGCGAGCCTGCTGCAGCAAACACGTTTCACTCAACCGGCGATGTTTGTGATCGAATACGCGATGGCCAGGTTATTCCTCGACTGTGGCATACGTCCGACCGCCATGGTGGGCCACAGTATTGGAGAGTATGTTGCAGCGTGCCTGGCAGGGGTGTTTTCGCTTGAGGACGCCCTGGCGCTTGTCGCTGCGCGGGGAAAAATAATTTATGCCCTGCCGCCGGGTGCGATGCTCGCTGTCAATCTCTCTGAGTCCGACATGCTGCCTTTGCTCTCATCGGAGACTGCGATCGCGGCGGCGAATGCGCCCTCGCAAACAGTCGCCTCAGGAACAATCGAGGCCATTGAAGCTTTGGAAGTAAGGCTGAGGAAGTTGAATATTGAACATCGGCGCTTACGGACGTCCCATGCCTTTCACTCTCCAATGCTGGATGCCGCCGTTCAAGAATTTAGTCAGCGAGTCGCCCAGGTCAAGTTGAACCCGCCAAAGATCCCGTATCTATCGAACGTGACCGGAACCTGGATCACGGAGACGCAGGCTACAGACCCCACATATTGGGGTGCGCATATTCGAAAGACAGTCCGCTTCTCCGCTTGCATCCAATCCTTGTTGCAGTCCGACCCGATTTTGCTGGAAGTGGGACCCGGCGAGACGCTTGTTTCCCTGGTTCGCCAGCATCTCAAACCGCGCAGTAATCGTCCTCTGATCCCCTCTATGCGGGCTCACCATGCCCTGCATGATGATCGCGAAATATGGTTGACCGCTATCGGTCGTCTCTGGCTGCTGCATTCGCGTCCAGATTGGAATGGTCTGTATCGCGACCAACATCGCCTTCGCCTGTCACTCCCGACCTATCCGTTTGAGCGCCAGCGCTACTGGATTGGGCCAAAACATATCGAGGTTGTCCAACAGGCCCCTGCGCAGTCCGCCGCATCGACCAAGAAAGCGGATGTCGCGGATTGGTTCTATGTTCCGTCGTGGCGACGCTCGCTCCCGCAATTCTCAACCATGTCTGAGCTTGAGGCTCAGCATACGTGGCTGCTGTTCGCGGAGGATGAAGCTTTCGCAGGCAGGCTATCCGCCAAACTCAGGTCGCATGGCCGCACGATTCTGGTCCGCACAGGAAAGAAATTTCATCCAATCTCGCCCGACCTTTATCAGATTGATCCAGCCAGCTCTGAAGACTACGCGTTGTTGTTGCAGCACCTGCGTGCCAGCGGACACGTCCCCACGTGCGCGGTTCATGCCTGGATGCTCGGTCAGAATGGCGAACCTGATCTGCAGGCAGCCTTGGATCGTACCGTGTTAAGCGCTCTGTCTCTGGCCAAGGCGATCGAAGAGTGCGCGCCTGGTAGTCAGATGGAACTGTCCGTCCTGTCCGACTGTGCCTATAGCGTTTTCGGAGAGCCGATTTCTTCCCCGATCGCCACCGCGTTGAACGCGATGCTTCGAGTGATTTCCCTTGAATGCCCGAATATCGCGTCTCGCGTGATCGACGTTAGTTTGACGTTGAATTCTGAGGCGGTGGTCCAACAGTCCGTTGCCGAATTGCTCTCCGCTTCGTCCGATGCTGTCGTCGCTTATCGCGGCTCCTCACGCTGGGTTCAATATTTTGAGCCGGTTCGCTTTGAAGCGCCGCATGGCGGGCATAAAAATGTCCGCAGTCTTGCGCTGAGACCCGGCGGCGTCTACATCATCACCGGCGGCCTTGGGGGTGCCGGACTCGTCCTGGCGCAGCACTTGGCTCGCGCAGCCAAGGCGTGTGTAATTCTCACCTCGCGGACTGAGTTGCCCCCGGCTTCTGAATGGAAAGCATTGATCGAAGCGCCGGATACGCCCCAGGACCTGAAACGAAGAATTCAAGGCGTAGAGTCCATTGGGCAACTTGGCGGAAGGGCAGTTGTCATGACCGCCGACACCGCTGACAAAGCGGCCATGAAGCGTATTGTCGCCACTGTGCAGGCGCAGTACGGTCCCGTGCGCGGGATTGTGCATGCGGCCGGTCTCGCTGGAACCGGGCTGCTTCACGGCAAATCACGCGATCAGGCGCTGGCCGTTCTTGCTCCAAAGATTCAGGGGACTCAGTGGATTCGAGATTGCCTGCCCGCGGCCGACCTGGACTTTGTTCTGCTATGCTCCTCCATCAGCGCGGTGCTTCCTTCCCTGGGTGTGTCTGACTACGCTGCTGCGAATGCATATCTCGATGGCTTCGCCGCTGCGCACGACAACCCGTCCGGAACCCGCGTCATTTCGGTGAACTGGGATACCTGGCGGGATGTCGGCATGGCGGCGCAAATGCAATTACCTGCTACCCTGGCGCATTTACGAGACGACAATCTGAAGCACGGTATCACCTCCGCGGAGGCAACCGACGTATTCGATCGGCTACTGGCGTCTCCACTTTCGCAAGTTTTGATTTCAACTTGCGATTTCGACAGCCGTCAGCGTCAAGCAGCCGCGAAGATTACCGACCTTTCATCCGCATTGACTGCAACAGCCGATCACACAGCAATCAACGTTCATCCTCGCCCCGCGTTGCCGGATGATTTTGCTCCGGCGGAAGATGAAATTCAGCAATTCATTATCGACACCTGGCAAGAGTTTTTAGGGATTGAGCCCATCGGCCTTCACGACGACTTTTTTCAACTCGGCGGACACTCTCTTCTAGGAACACAGGTGCT
Organism: Acidobacteriota bacterium; assembly: GCA_021778815.1. Lineage (GTDB taxonomy): Bacteria > Acidobacteriota > Terriglobia > Terriglobales > Acidobacteriaceae > JAKAAZ01. The sequence continues at coordinate 6,452 of JAJYBW010000074.1, forward strand.
GGCGCGGTTGCGCGAGCGGTATAAAGTCAACCTATCGCTGCGCGTCATTTTTGATGCGCCTACGCCGGCGAAGTTAGCGGACCATGTTCGTCCCTCATCGTGGACGATCATCTCCGATCCTCTTCCTGCCGTGCCACAGCCACTCGATGCAGAGGTACAGGAAGTTTCAATCATCGAGTCGCCGTCAGAGCGGGTTTCGAGCTCGCAACACCCTTCAACGCCGATGCCACGCGGCGAGCCATCCGGAAAAATTCCACAGACGGACGCGCAACAGGGACTATGGCTGATTGATCACTTTGACCCAGGCCACGTTGGCTATAACATCCCCGCGGGGTTCCTGGTGGATGTGCCGATCGATCGGGCAGCACTGCAATCCGCTGTCGACCAGCTTCTGGCGCGGCATGAAATTCTGCGCACTTCGTTTTACGAGGAAGAGGGCGAACTGCTTCAGGCTATCGCGCCCTCAGTCCCGGCCCCGGTGGAGTTCACAGATCTAAGTGACGTTGCTGAGAATAATCGCGACCAGGCACTGCGCGCGCTCATTTCTGCCGAGGCGCAGAAGCCGTTCAATCTGGCCCACGCCCCGCTCGTCAGGTTTCATCTGTTTCGCCTGGCGGAACAAAGGAATGCTGTCTTTTTCAGCATCCATCACATCATCGCGGATCGCAAATCGCTCATCATTCTCTGCCAGGAATTGAATCTGTTGTACCAGGCCGCGGCACGGAATGAAGCGGCAAGCCTTCCTTCGCTTCCCATTCAATTTGCCGACTATGCGATCTGGATGAACCAGCATCTCGCGGATGAAACGATGGAAAAGCAATTTCATTATTGGAAGGAGGAGCTGGCCGCACTGCCGCCCTACTTGGAGCTGAGCAACGGCCGGCCTTATCCGGAAAAACGCTCTCCCTGGGCAGCAACAACGCCCGTCCTCATCAACGGCTCTTTGCGAGATGCATTGAATAATCTTGCCCAGCAAGAGGGGGCAACCCTGTTTATGACGCTGTTGGCAGCCCTGGCTGTTCTACTGTACCAGCGGACCAACGACGAAGACTTTTGCATTGGTTCGCCCATCACGTATCGCAAGCAGGTCGAAACAGAACCTCTCATTGGAATGTTCGTCAACATGCTTGCGTTCCGCTGCCGACTGGAAGGCAAGCCCAGCTTCCGCCAGCTTTTGAGACGTGTGCGGACCACGGCTCTTGAAGCCTATGAAAACAGCGACATCCCTTTTCAGCGTTTGGTTCGCGTGCTGAATCCCGATCCAGGTTCGCCGCGCCCTCCATTTTTTCAGGTCATGTTCGGTTTTGATTCCGACATGACAGCCCAGCCCGACAACCTGCTTTCCCTCGACACCACACCCGGAATGGCCAGGTTCGATCTCACTCTGGAATTGCGTGAACAAGTGGACGGAATTTTAGGCTCCTTCGAATACTCCACTGATTTGTTTGATGAGCCGACCGTTGCGAATCTTGCCCGCGACTTCGTCAGAGTACTTGTCGCAGCTTCCTCTGAACCCGATTTGCCCATCTCCGGATTGGAACTTCCGGCCCTCGCGACCGGGGGAGCAAGCGGGAGCGATTCACTGCCGTCGAACGGCTCGAAATCCTGGCGAAGAAGAATCCAGGATTTGGCGGGGCGCTTATCGCATTGATCGCGACTGAGCTCCACCGCGAAGCGGTCGCGTCCCCGCACGGGAAGACTGTGAGGCGCATCGGCCCTTACACATTGTTGCGGCTTCTGGGCACAGGCGGAATTGGTTCGGTTTATTTAGAGCATTTTCATAGATTCTATAGAGTACCGAAGCGGAGCCGGAACCAGGCGTGGGCATTGTGTTGAGTGATCTGGGGCAGCAGATCGGAGATGGCCTGATCGAGCGCTTCGGCGGTGCGTGCCTTGGTTGAGCGGAGCAATAGTTTGAGCTTCGACCAGGCCTTTTCAATGGGGTTCAGATCGGGCGAGTAGGGCGGCAGGTAGAGCAGTTCCGCACCTGCGGCCTCGATCCTTTCCCGCACGCCTCTGACCTTGTGGAAACTGAGATTATCCATCACCACCACGCAGCCAGGCCGAAGTTGCGGGCACAGGACGTGATCCAGATAGGCGAGAAAGATATCGGCATCCGTCGGCTCTTCGATGGTCATGGTGGCGATCATTCCGCGCGTGCTCATCGCGCCCAGAATGGTCAGAATTTTCCAGTTCCCCTGGGGTGCGGCTTCATGGATGCGCGCGCCTCCCAGGCCCCGCGCATAGCGCCGTGTCATCTGCGTGGTGACTCCGCTTTCGTCCAGATATATCAAGCTCTCCGGCGCGGTCGCCCGGATTTTTTCAAGGAATTGCTTGCGCCGCTGGAGGTTCGCTTCCGTGTCGCGTTCGCTGGCGTGGAGTGACTTTTTTTGAGCCTGAATTTCATCCGTTTCAGCACGATCCACAAATACGCCGTGCTGAAGCGAACTCCGGTCTGCTTTTCCATCCCGGACTGCAACTGGCCGAGCGTCCAATCGGCATGTCGCGCCAGCAGTCCGGCCAACGCTTGCTGATCCAGTTGGCTGCTGGGGCCAGGGCGGTGTCGCCGCCGTTCCACCTGGCCGCTGCGCCTGCGGGCCGCGGATATCTTCCACGCCCATCCCCGGCTCACGCCAAAACGCGAGGCCAACTCGACCAGGCTACCCTCGTCCCGGTCGTGAGCCTCCAGCAACTTCCTTCGCAGATCATCCGAATATGCTCGCGCCATGTGAGCCCATGCCGCAGATCATCGCCAATACCCACTCTACACTATCTGTAGAACTGCTCTAGCAGAACGAATTCTGGACGGCGTTCCGCAGCGGGCCTATGCCATCGGCCGGGTCAGATTGAATTTGACCAGGCAACATTCAGGACTGCGGGTACGGCTCACTGCTTCTTCAGCACGGCATCGCTGTTCTCGTCGGTCGCGATTGCGGCTTCCAGCTTGAGCAATGCGGCATAGTCGGAGGGCGGCAGGGTCAGTTGCTTCAAGATGTACTCGCGATGGTAATGCAGCACACCGTTTTCCGCTTTGACCTCGCTGTGGTAGCTCGCGAACCCCACATCCATATTCACCGCAGTCGGGATATCGTCGACCGCATATCCCGCAGGAATGGTCACGTCGAAGTCATCCTTCCATGTCCCCGCACCGTCAAAACTGATGGGATAGATTCGCGGCTTGTCGAGCAGGCCGTATGCGTCGCTACCGATCACTCTTGGACGAACTAACAACAGGGTGCCCGCGTCTTTGGCATACATGGGGGCAGTCACCTGATATTGCATCTCGAGCGGCTTGTCGAGCGCCATCACGTTATCTGTCTTCTCTGTTCCCAGCGTGAAGTTGGACAAGGATTGCTGCAGCGCCTGCTCAAGATTTTTGCGTTGATCCTTCTCGCTTGCCATCGACAGGTTTTCACGCAGATTCCAGGAGGAAGCGCCGGAATGAAGCACGGTCACCTGGCCCGTCAACGTTCCATCCGGCGACAAGTTAAACTTCGCGGTGCGATCTGTCGTGTCCGTTTCAGGATTCAGCATGGGAAGCTGGATCACCTGGCTGTCGGCTCCAGCAACCAGCAACCCGTAACTGCCTTGCTCATTCTCCGGAATCTCGCCGATGGGAACGTACTGGTTCGTCGGATCGAATATTAAATACCTTCTCCCTGTGGTGCTCGTGACCACCGCCTGTAAACGCGGATTGTCGTATCCGGCCGGAATCTCAATGGCAGTGATCATGTGATCGCCGAAGATCGATGGTGTTCCTGGATCGACTACACCTCTGCGGTGGTCCACGGCCACCCATGTTGCGCGAATGCCGACTGCGCTGAGCATGGAGATCATCAGCGTTGCTTTGTCCTTGCAGTCACCATATCGATTGCGGAACACTTCCTCTGCCGAATGCGGCTGCATCCTGCCGATTCCAATCTCAATTCCGACGTAACGGATCTGCTGCTGCATAAAGCCGGCAACTTTGGATAATCGCGCCATAAAATCGCCGTCGCCGGCCACGGAACGCGCCTCGGCGGAAATATCGGCGCCTCCCTCGCTTTCTGGCGCTGCCATTCCCTGATACCAGGCGCCAATCTTCTCCCACAACGCGCTTCCCTGTGGAATTGGATCGGAGCTGAAATGCACGCTCATCCTTCCCGCCAGCGCTGCCCATGCAGGATGCAGCTGCACCTGCGATAAATCGATCCCTTTCAGATTGTCCATCTCCCAGCGGAAATGATTTGGTATGACCTGGGCGGGTGCTATGGCATCGTGCCGAAACCACACCGGGTACTGATGCCAGCCGGGGGGCAGATCGATTTCGAATGACGTCTCAACCGTCGGAACGTTGTTCTGGAATTGCCAGTGGTCTTCACTGAGATACGCGGGGAACTGCTGCGTGGTTTCCCATGCGATCACCCCCCCGGGATCGGCTCCGGGCGGAGACGCCATCTTCACGCGCTCGTCGGCATAGAGAATGCCATAGCTGCTCGTGCCGGCCTCTACATATTCGGAGTCCTTCATCGCATAGTGATGACCGTCAGGGCCGATGCTCCACACATGAAACGACAAGAGCTTCTCGTCCTTCGAGAAACCGACCGACGGGGTGGCTTCGTCTCGCCCTTCGGGCCGCAGAATCTTCACGACCATTCGATCGCGCTCGACCGCTTTTCCGTCGGGCTGCACTGTCAGCAAAGTGTCCTGCAGCAGAACCACGGCTTTTGCGTCGCCCCAGTCTCCCTTCGCGGTGGATGCGTTGATCGCCCAGTCGGGAATCTGCGCATTGGAGGCATACGCCGGCACTGCGCATACCAGAAGAGCCAGCATGCCGCAGACCGCACGGGAAATTGAGATAGCTTCCGCTCGGGCAGAACCAAAGCTGCCGAACTCATCGTGGGTTGTCA
>JAJYBW010000075.1 GCA_021778815.1 Acidobacteriota bacterium
AGGGTCCGGAACGCTGAGAGAGTCGATGAAAGCCGCGCGCGTGGGCGGCACGATCGCGCAAATTGGGATACTTAGTAGTTCAGAAGAAAGGTTTGAAGTTACTTCGGTACTTATGCGGCAACTTCGCCTGATCGGCGTGTACGTTGGCTCTCACACCATGATGCAAGCCATGAATCGGGCTATTGAACTAGCCCAGATGAGGCCCGTAGTGGGAAAAATATTTCCCATAGTGGAAGCGATTGAGGCATACCGTTACCTCGAACAAGGCCGTCATTTCGGCAAAGTTATTATTTCTTTAACCTCCGAGAAATAATCAATCAGCATAGCTAGCATGATCTTCTAAGTCTAATCAACGACTTATAAGAGGTCTCTATTCGGCCATCATTTTTATTGCGGGTCGACCTTGCCGATTGGCATGTGCCTTGCATCTACTCCTTGTGTAGCGCACCCATGGAGTAAGGGTACGCACCCCCCGGAGGCGCGAGCAATCTACAAGGTACTGTAGAGACCCCCGCGAAGAGAGAAATGACGTCTTGGCTACGCGCGATCTTCGATTTCGTCTATGAAATGTTTTTTGGTTGCAATCACGGCCATTTAACTCGACCTTTCACTCTGCAGGCATCGAGCTATAAGGTTTGCCTCGACTGCGGACGGCATTTCCCCTACTCATTGGACAAAATGCGGATACTGCATCCCTGGGAAATCGCCAAACAACCTCTGGTAGGGCCTATACCGATATCCGTCGAATCAGGGCTCACCGAGCGCACAGAATACAGCCGCACAAAGGCGGTCGCGTAACTGTACGCATTTCAATTCCTCCGCGTGTGGTTGGCGCATAGGAATCTGCTTCACTGACCTCCTGCCGGACTTGCTACACTATGGCAACCCCTGACGAAAGGTGTTGCCATAGCGGATTTCTTACCATCTCGCATTGTCTCTATCGAAGCCCTGACCAAGATCTACGAAGCCAGGCAACGCGTCGTCGCGGTCGACGGAATCGATCTGTCGGTGCCCGCCGGCGGAATTTTTGGCTTGCTGGGTCCTAACGGCGCCGGCAAAACCACAACCATCAGCATTTGCACAACACGATCCCTCCCGACTTCAGGACGTGTGATGATTGCCGGCTGCGACGTTGTATCGGAGCCAGCAGTTGCGCGTCGACAAATCGGCGTTGTGCCGCAATTTAATACGCTTGATCGTTCGTTAACCTCGTTTGAAAATCTATTGCTCCACTGCCGTTATTTCGGGATGAGCGATTCCAGATCCAAAAGCCGCGCCCAGGAGTTACTGACGCAATTTCGCCTGGCCGATCGGGCCAAGGCCTTCCCTGGTGAATTGTCCGGAGGACTGGCGCAGCGACTGCTGGTTGCACGCGCCATCGCACATCATCCTGCGGTGCTGTTCCTGGACGAGCCGAGTGCCGGCCTCGATCCGCAAAGTCGCCTGGCCATGTGGGAATCGATCCGAAGTCTCAAGGATCAGGGCATCACAGTATTGATGACGACCCACTACATGGAAGAGGCGGAAGCGTTGTGTGATCGCGTCGCCATTATCGATCATGGAAAAATTCTGGTTGAAGACACTCCAGAGAAGTTGAAGAACGGGTTGGGGATTCAAACGGTCTACGGCCTGGATGTGCAACACGTCGATCAACGCGAAGAGCTTGCCAACAAGTTGCGAGCGGTGTCCGACGTCAGCTCCGTTGAGACGACGTCCACCGGCGTCCGAGTGTATACACACGGTGCGGAAGGCCTGCTCTCCACCATCGTCACCCAGGCGCAAGCGTACGGGCTGCGCGACATTTCCATCTCCGAGCCATCGCTCGAAACTGTGTTCATCCACCTGACAGGGAGGGAGCTGCGTGAGTAATACCGCCAGCCCTGTCCCCGCTTCCGGTCAACATGGTTCACCTTCTACCTTCAATCTCTACGTCCACGCGTTTTGGGGATTGCTGCTGCGCGACTTCCGCGTCCTGCGGCGGGAACTTGGTCCATTCGCCGTGCGCGTGATCATGAACCCGCTCCTGTTCCTGTTCGTTTTCACCTATGTTTTTCCTCGCATCGGACAAAGCTTCGGCAGCTCAAACGGAGGCGGCAGCATGAATTTCGGCACCGTGCTGCTGCCTGGACTGATGGCTGTGGCGATCATGTTTACCGGCATCGCTGCGGTCGCATTGCCACTGTCGACAGAGTTTGGTATCACGCGCGAGATTGACGATCGAGTGATGTGCCCGCTTCCGGTTGCCGGTGTGGCGATTGAGAAAATCTGCTTCAGCGCGCTGCAATGCATGCTTTCCGCGGCGCTAGTATTCCCTCTGGCGTATTTCATTCCATCGGAGCCGGTGCATGTCCACGTCAGCAGTTATTGGCTACTGATCGCTGTTGTGATCCTGGCCAGCCTGGTTTCCGGCGCGCTCGGCTTAACCATCGGCACCACGGTCGAACCACGACAGATCGGACTGATCTTTTCCGTGGTGGTCGTGCCGATCACGTTCCTTGGCTGCGTGTATTATCCCTGGGCGCTGCTCCACCATATTCCATGGTTGCAATATGCGGTGCTGCTGAATCCCATTGTGTATATGAGCGAAGGCTTGCGCGCCGCATTAACACCAGCGCTGCCGCACATGCCGGCATGGATGATTCTGGGTGCGCTGGTCATTTCCGTGTTCATTCTCGGATGGGCAGGAATCCGTGGATTCCTGCGCCGAGTGATTGGGTAAGGCGATTCTTCTACGCGGAGTACCTGCCCAGAACCGGTAACAGGTCCGACGGAGCAGATTGCGGCTCCGGCATTTTCAGCTCCGGCATCGGCTTGGCTTCAAACAGCTTGCGACATGGGATGGCCAGCCAGCGCGCCATTCGAGTTGCCTTTTGACGACGAGCGCTGTCGGTTGATATTCCAGTCTTCGCGTACATCTGCCGATACAGCTTAGAGATGAAAAGGAATGCCAGCCGGCCGCGCAATGTTGGAACGCATTTGGAGCGCTTCCAGATTGCAGGCATGCTGTAGAAACTGTCCCAAACGCCCTGCGTCCGCTCGCGAATTTCTTCCGACGACATGATGCCGTGCGGGCTAAACATCTTGGGCCGGACAGCCGCCGGAATCAACCAGTGGCGTGTGATTGGAATGCCGCCGACGTGCATAACATTCTCGCCAAGATTCTTTTCCCAGCGATCGAAATCGATCGTCCCGGGGAACGGGGTCAACATCACAAATTGAGCGAAGGTGATGTCGGCGCGCTTGGCCAGTTCCGCAGTCGCGGCAAAGGTGTCGCGACGGTCGGAGGAAAGCCCAAAGATAAATGAGCCCAGAACGTGAACTCCGTGTTCCTTGAATGTCTGCAGGCGCCTTACCAGGTTGTCGCCTGAGAGATTGAAATCTTTAAAGACGGCCTTGAGCCCCTCTGCAGTTGCCGATTCGACACCCACCAGGGCGCCTTTGATGTTCGCCTTGCGCATGGCATCAAGAAACTCCGTATCCTCGCCCGCTTCCATGGTGATTTGGGTAAAGAACACCATATCGCTGGGCAGTTTCGACAGTTTCTCCATCAGCTCAAAACGCTCGGAGCGAATACCCTGCAACTCGGCCACGCGTGCGGTATTTCCCTGCTGCTCGGCCAGGCGAAGATCGGCGAGGCTGACAGGATAGAAATTGTCGTCGGCAAGAGCGATGAACCGAAACCCCCGTCGGCGCAGATCGACGATCTCTCGCACCACGACGTCCGAGGTACGCGGGCGGGGCTTCTGTCCATCGGTGCGCCAGACCGAACAGAACGAGCAATGTTTCGGACAGCCTCGAACGGTCTGGACTGAGGCCCACATGTATTTGTCGCGCGGAGCCAGATCCCAGCGTGCCGGCAGAAACTGGTCGCCGGAGATTCGACCACCGTCATAGATCGTCTGGGCTGTTCCAGCGAGTAGATCCGCAATCACCTTCCCCCAGATCACATCGCCGTCGCCTTTAACGATGGCATGAGCACCGCCAAGCTCCATAGCTTCATCGGGATACAACGAGGCGTGGATGCCGCCGTACACCACGTAGGCGCCACGTTCCCGAGCGATTTTCCCTAACTCCATGCCACGCAAAGCATTCCCAGTGTGGATGCCAATTCCAACGACATCGCCTGGCTGGACGCACTCCGGCTGGAATGGAGCTAAAGTCTCGTCCGTGATGAGAGGGTCGCCGTACTTAGAGGGGGTGGCTGCTGCCAGAACATATAACCAACGGGGGGTGATGACGCCAATTCCAAACGATGAATCACTGGGGTTCACTAGATGTACGTGCACGATGCGAGGATCTCCTTCCGGTTGGCACAACCGCGCATAAGCGAAGGAAATTTTCGGATCAAACTAGCGAGCCTTCTGACCGCAACAGCAACAGAATCAGAAAGGTCCTATACCTGAAGGGAACAAATCCACAGACGCTACAAGCGTATCTGTGAGTATGGGCTGACGTCACGGCGATTGTCAAAATTCGACATTGCCGACTGTCAATTTCTGGCAGTCGAATTTTGACGTAAACCGCGAAGTGGAATGGCAGAAAAGTCTGGAATCCCCCTGCAAAACGACCCACTTCGCGGTCGCCTCAGCCAGTGGTTTGCCAGTAGCAATTCTGGCTTAGTGCGAAACATCCCCTCCCCATGAAAATTGCATTCCGGTTCGGAAATTGAAGGGCAGACCAGGGTAGCCCAGCACCTGCTGGTAGTGCTGGCTCAGCAGATTATCGAACACGGTGTAGCTGGAGATGTGCCGGTTGATCCGCAGGTGCGTAGTGATTCCAAGAATCTGATAGGCCGGATCCAGATTTTGATTCGGCAGCAGTAGCGTCGTCCCGCCATCAGCATCGGTCAGGAATGTACTATCGTCTCGCCGGCCGGCAAAGCTACCCGTCATCTCCGCATACCAGCGACTGCGCGCATAGATCAGGGCGTAGCTGCCACTGTGCTTCGCACGACGAAATGGACGATTGCCAACCAGCGGCGAGTAGGCCCCAATCGGCGTATTGGGATACTTGGGATTGTAGGACGGAGCCGAGTTGTCGCTGGAGAATGACTTCTCCACAGTCGAATTCAGCAGCGTGTACCCACCGCGGACAAACAGCCGATCCGTGATGCGATATTCCGCACTGGCTTCAACCCCCTGGGCGTTGAAGCTGAGTGAATTGATGTACGCACCGTACGAAGTATTCGCAATAATCTGCTCTACCGCCGGAGGAACGCCCAACTGCAATAGCTCTGGAGCAGCAACAAACTCGATTTGATTGGTGAAGTTGTTGTGATAGTACCCGCCGTGCAGCAGCGCGCGGGTGCCGAACATGTGCTGGTCGATGCCCGCTTCGTAGGTTTTCGTTTGCTGCGCGCCCACTTGCGTGATGCCATGTTGCGCGATCAATTGTTGGCCATTCGGAAGCGAATTCAAGACATCATAAATGGAACCGTTCTGCTCCGCGATGGTCGGCTCCAGAATTCCCTGCGAATAGTTAAATCGAAGTTTGGTGCCGCTCAACAGACCCGCTGCGGTTGGCTTGGAAAAGTAGTAGGCGGCTGTGGCATGAGGCGTGGGTTGATAACCAAACACAGAATAGTTGGCAAAATCTGCCCCCGCGCTGTAATACAGGCGGTTGGCCATGTTGCCGGAGGTCTGCACGATCGTATCGTAGTTGCCGCGATGTGCGGATTGCGGAAAATAGTCATAGGCTGTGTAGCCGCGTTCTGACTGATAGCGAAACGCCGCAAAGGCGGTCAGCTTATCGCTGCTCTTATAACTTCCCTGGCCGTAGAAATAGTCCTGGTTGGTCAGCGTGCCATTCGTTCCTGGATAGGTCTGGTTGGCGCACGAATAAAATGCCTGTCCACTGGCGCTGGTTCCGTTGGCGCCCACAATCGTGACTTGCTTGCCCAGGTATTCCGGCTGTCCGGGATTGCCCAGGTTGTCATAGCAGTTGAAGTTGTTTGGGTTGTCGGTCAGAATGCCGACCGGTCCAGGATCCGTGTTGAGAAACCGCAACCGCACCAGCCCGTATTGCGCCGTCATATCCAGCTTGTCGCTAGGACGATCTTCAATGGTGGCGCTTCCGTATAGATCATGTTCCTTCAAATACTGCACGTCTGGAATGCCGTAAAAGAGAATGGCATTGGGTTCGCCGGTCGACGCTGCAATGCGACGGGCAGTGGCTCGCACTTGAATGTGTGGAGTGAGCGCATACCCGAGATTGCCCACAGAGGAGACATTGTGAAACGTACTGTTCGGGTAGCTGTTTGATGTATCGATGCGCGCGAAATCGCCAAAATAATCGAAGGCATTGTGCACGCCGCCCAGTGAGGCTTCCTGATGATAGGTTCCGAAGTTACCGGCGTCGATGGCATATTGCAGCAGCGGCTTCGCCGTGGTTCCGCGCGTCGTCGTCAGGGCGATGACACCGGAGGATGCATTGGCTCCGTAGAGTGCGCTGTCAGGACCACGATAGACTTCCGCCTGGCTGATACCGTTCGAAGCCAGGTAGGCGAAATTCACTCCGCCGCCAATGTCGTTGATCGGAATGCCGTCCAGCAAGACATCGGTTTCGTTGGAATTGCCGCCCATTTCAAACAGTGAGGTGGCAGCGCCCCGTTGCCCGCTGGTGGTGAATTGCAACCCGCTCACCAGTCGGAGCGTGTCCTGCAAGCTGAATGTGTACGGGTATAACGACTGATCAATTACAGTCGTCGAAGCGCCGGATTGCGTCTCGGGTGTCGGAGTGCCGTTCGCCGTGACCGTGACCTGCTGCTCCAGTTTGCCAAACTGCATGGCCAAATCTGCATAGGAGGTCCGGTTCATCGCAACATAAATGTCGTTGCTCTGGGTGGCATTAAAGCCGTTGGCGATGACGCGAACGTGATAGCGCCCAGGCTTATAGACATAGACGACGTATCGTCCGCGACCGTCCGTGCGTCCATGGGACTGAAGCATGATACCGGTCGGCGTCATGATGTCGACACGCGCGTTGTAGACCGGAGCTCCCAGCGGATCGGTCACCATCCCAGTCACAGTTCCAGCGATCGTTCGTTGCTGTACCGGCGCGGCCGTCGCAGGAACCGACGAAAAGGGAAATAAGAAAAAGAAAATTGTCAGCGTAAGAACCAACGACGCTCGTGAAACAGTGCGATTGCGTCGAAAGACACTAAAGAAAAGAACGAAGCCGGTCATTCGGTATCCCCTCGGATGGTTGCATGAAGCCGGTCTCCTGACTTACGCTTCTTCAAGCTTAGGCACCTTCCCAGACGTTGCCGTCCAGTGGTTGCCCGCCACGGCGGGCGTTGCCCTGCTCTCGCGCTTACAGTTACGGGGTAGTGGCGGAGTTGCACCGCGCTTCCCGACACTTCATGGATGATGAACACAATACGCCAGCCGCGAAAATAAGCAGCATGACGCCGGGCATCGCGCGCCCTTCGCGAACGAAGCAACACGCACAGCGACAACGTACAACCAAACTCGAAAACCGGGAATGCGTCGACCAGCCAAGATATGGCTGGAGCGCGCTCCCTTCGGCCCTCCCAACGAGACCGAAAGACAGCTGAGACATGACCCTGGCCGGTCTCCTGACTTACGCATCGATTGAGCTTGGCGAACCTTCCCAGACGATCCTCGTCCAGTGGCTGCATACAGCCCTGCCTTGCTCTCCGCGCTTACAGTTACGGGGTAGTGGCGGAGTTGCACCGCGCTTCCCGAACACCAAGGGCCTGAGCGTTGCCCGACACGTTCGGCGGCCAACAACTCTATTGAGATATATATCGGGATCGAATCTCCCCGTCAAACTTCAAAGGAAGAAGCATACCGCCATTTCTGGCTTGCCAGACAAAGCAAACCGGCCACGCAAGGATTGCGCAGCCGGCCAGAAACGCACGGATCAATGATGGTCGCTTACCTATTTCTTAACGTGGCTGGCGATGATCAGGCCTTGTACTTTCGAGTAGACGTTCTTGGGCAAAATGCCCTTGGTTACCAGCTGGTTTTTTGAGGTGTAGGGACGGCCCTTAACAATCCTCCCGGCATACGTATCACCAATGCCCGGCAATGTTCTTAGTTGGTCGACCGAGGCGGTGTTGATGTCCATTGGACCCATTTTTGACGCCGCCGAAGCCGATGGGCCAGCCGCAATCTGACCGTTTGGAGAGAGCGCCCAGGTTGCCGGCAATGCGAATAGAGCCAACGCAAGTACGGCTCCGAAGAACGCCCGTTCAAAGCGACTCTGAAGCTTCATCATTCTTGTTCCCCCATGGTCTGGAATGCGATTGAACCAAAACAGTTGTTAACCCCTTTTTCCGGAGCCCATTGTCTGCTCTGGATTCAACTCGGCACTCAGAATAATCAGTTTGTCAGTGGTTGTCGATCAAAAAAACACTCCAGAGAAGAGATTCTCTGGAGTGTTTGTCCGGGGGACAGTGGGTGCTGTGTCAAGTGAGGCGTCGTAATTCTTCGATCGCCCAAGCACCCTCTGCGCGAGGCACTGTTCTCCTCACATAGGAATCATCCTCTTGTGCCCCAAGTCTCACGTTGGCGTGCGTCGAATCACTGACACTCGTCCCGCCGGCTATCTACCCTCAGGATGTTCCGTGAGTTGTATCTGCCGTCCTTTCATCGTGATGGTGAAACGTGATAGTGGAAGAGGAGAATAGGACATGAAAGCTCGAATCCTTGGTCGGTATTCGCTCTTGCTTGCCGTTTTAGCAGGAACCTCCATGGCATCCGCTCAGTCTAACTGGACGACCGTGATCAATAATGGCAGCGTGATGCCCGGTAGCAACAACGTGCTCTTCAACAGCTACAATCAGCCTTCCGTCAATGCGCTTGGCACCGTCGTCATCCGCGCGCGCAGCAAAGGCGGCAGCGGAACTGGCAGCGGCGGAAGTAGCGGCGGGCCCGTTCACGGCATCTACATGCGCAACATGCTGCTGCGCAGGGCCGCCATCCGCGTCTTCGATAAGACCTCGGTCGTGCCGCAGCCGAACAATACCGGAGCTACCTTCACGGAGTTTCCCTCTTTTCCGCGCATCGATCTGCTGACCAACACCGTAGCAACCCGGGGTGCCTCACAGCCAGTCTGGACCTATAGTCTGAATGGCACTGACACTAAAGTTGGGACTTCCGGCGTCTATGTTGTGCAGCGTGGCAACGATCTCACAGCCAACAGCCAGTTGGGTGTGGTACCTGAGTATTCCTTCTTTCAGGTTCCCGGCGTGGCGGCCGGTCTCCGATTCGATCAGTTTCCCGGCGCCCCTGCCGTCAATGGCAACAGTATCGTTTTCAAGGGCAACTATACGGAAGTCGACGTTGAAAGCAATAGCACCCTCAGTAAAACCGGCGTTTATTTCCGCAATGTCGTCAAAGGCGGCGGGGTGGGTCCCGTGCAGCGCATCGCGGATACCTCTACGCTGATTCCCGGCACCACAACGCCGTTTGGCGCCACAGCTACACCCAGCGCCGCTTTAGGCATGATGGTCTTTACCGGATGGGACAACGAGGACAGCCCCACCAAGGGCGGCATCTATCGCGCACCTCTCCGGACGGATCCAGCACTCACTACGCTTGTCGGAATCGGGACGACCCAGGTACCAGGAGAGGCATCGGGCGTCACTTTTAAGAACTTCGGCGAGAGCCTCGCCTTCGATGGCCGCTTCGTCGCCTTTTGGGCCACTTGGGGAGAGGAAAAACGGTTCGTCAACCTCACATGCCCTTCAGACGGAAACAAGGACCTGATCGCCTATTGCCTTTCGCTCTATCCCAACGGAGTCTCCATGGCGGTTCCGGTGTATCAAGGCATTTTCGTGTATGACGGCATCACCCGTCGGATTACCGCCCTTGCCAAAACGCCGAAGAATTTCGATGACTTCCTCTATTGGGTCTTCTCCGGCAAACCGCCCGGAACCGGAAACACCGACGAAAACGTAGACGGAGAACCTGCTCGCTGGCGCTCTGCGGCCTTTGCCGCCGTGTCCGGTCGACTCTTCACCTTCCAGGCAGTCTTCAAGGCACACAAGAACACCGTAGATGGCATTTATCACGTCAACGGTGCAACCATTTCGAAGATCACAACTCTTCTAGACACGACGATGTCCGGGCAGGCTGTCGATCCCAAAGCTCCCGCCGGTTCTATTGTCAGTGCACTTGGAGTCGAACGCGAAGGATACCGGGCCGGCTGGCTTGCGATCACTGCCAGCATGCTCAATGCGACCACCAGCGAAAGCTGGGGCGGCGTCTACACGCGGTACATGCCCTGAGCTTCCTCCATTGCGACGGTGATGAGCTCGCCCTCGTAGGTTGATGCTCACACCCGCGGCTCAGAAAGAAGAAGGCCTGCCCCCACAGGCCTTCTTCTGTGTTTCCCGCTGTGTTAACAGCTCAGTCCGCTTGACACATCAGCGCCTTCTTTCTATCCTCACTGTATGCACATGAGTCCGCTCCATCGCCATTGCCACCATCACCATCATTCCCACGTGGCGAACGTGTCAGCGGAACATTCTGAGCAGGATTCATAAGATCCTCAACCAGTTCAGAAAGTCACCGTCCCGCTGATGCGAACTGCATCCGCGGGTTTTTTATTTTCACCCACAAGATTTCGATACCTATAAGGACGATTCACGATGAGCGAAACAATCACTTCGAACCCAGCAATTGACTTTACAAAACTGGAGGGACTGGTACCCGGCATCGTGCAGGATGCCGCCAGTGGGCAAGTTTTGATGGTCGGATTTTTAAATGAGGAAAGCTATCGCAAATCCCTCGAAAGCGGCTTTGTCACGTTTTGGAGCCGAACTCGCCGCAAGCTGTGGATGAAGGGTGAGACCAGCGGCAATCGCCTTCGCATTACGGATGCGGCTACTGATTGCGACAATGACACGCTGTTGTTTCGTGTCGTCGTTGAGGGAGATGGACTGGTTTGCCACGAAGGGACCATTAGCTGCTTTACCAAGCCGGTTGCGATGGCCTCTCTCGACGCGACTGCCAAAGAAAGCGAGGCGACGGCATGAGCCAGAAACTCCGACTTGGAATTCCAAAGGGCAGCTTGCAGGACGCCACCGTCGCCTTGTTTGAGCGTGCCGGCTGGCGCATCTTCGCCAACGGAAGGTCCTATTTCCCCGGCGTCGACGATCCGGAAATTGAGTGCATGCTGATTCGCGCCCAGGAAATGGCGCGCTACGTGAATCATGGCGCGCTCGACGCAGGACTGACCGGCAGCGACTGGGTTGCGGAAAGTGGGTTGACGGTGGAATCCATCGCCAGTCTCACCTACTCCAAACAAAGCCGGCAAAAAGTTCGTTGGGTGCTTGCCGTTCCAGAGGAATCGCCCTACCAGCGTG
>JAJYBW010000076.1 GCA_021778815.1 Acidobacteriota bacterium
CGGACGACCACACGGTCATGTAGCGGCGTCAGGGACGTGGCTACTGAAGCTTTTGCACTTGCCATAATACATTTCTCCTTATTCTGAACGATTTACGTTACGATACTTGCGGATGGATCCGGTTTGAAGCGACAGAGTATCCTTCGGGCGGGAGCGGGTTAGCACTCCAGGCCTTCGAGTGCTAGATTAGGCTGGTTGCGTGGCGATTGTCAAGGGGCCGCACATGAATATTAGTGTAAATCACTCACATTTCCTTCGTGAGTCATTTACCAGGGGCAATCCTAACCCAGTACCCGATTAATCTCGGAGAACGGAGAAGTCCGTAGCGCGAGCAGCCGCCAGGGCCGGAGCTAAAGTGGACAGCAACATTAGCAGAAGGAGTGCTCCGCTAGTCGCGCCGACCGTAAATGGCGTGAGCTGGGGCAGGTCCGTCACGATCGCCCCAAGCGCCTTCCATGACAAGAAATAGATGATTACGCCCACTACGATTGCGGCCAACGTCAGTTTCAACCCATCGCCCATGAGCAGCAGCAAAAGATGGAAAGTCCTGCCGCCGAGTGCGCGACGGATTGCAAGCTCTTCCACGCGTAGGTCAATGGAGAAGGCAAACGAGGAGTACACCCCAAATGCAGTAATAACAAAGGTGATTAAGGCGAGGATCAACAGGACTTCGGTTCGTGTCCGGATTTGCCAGGTTGCGTCGGATACGAGCAAATCTCCTTCCTGAACGTCGAATAGCGGCACGCCTGGAGGCATTGCCTTCGCCAAATCCTCGAACGCAGCCCGAATTGAGCTAGTCCCGCGTTGCCCAGCACCGGCGACGATAGTCATGGTCCTTTGGCTGATCGTTGAATTCATGGGGTGGGAGTATGGAATGTAGATCTGCGCTTCCTGTCGACCCGCCGCTGAAGACATTTTTACGTTCCCCACGACACCGACGATCCGGCGGCTTGCGTCTTCCCAGTCAAATTTCATGAATCGTCCAAGAGCGGACTGGCGCGGAAACATTTTCTCCGCGAATGTCTGGCTGACGATCACCGTAGCTTCATTTGGGCTGGCCTGTATGTATTGCAGTACTGGAATATGTAATGCTTGAAAATATTTGCCATTGATAAGCACAACTCTTGCCTGCAAGTGACGGTCATTGGCCGTAACATCTAAAAAATCATCGCCCCCATCTAGTAGAGGAGCTTTGCTCGCAATGCCAACGGCACGGCCTCCGAGCCGCTTGGATAATGTCCGCGTGACAGAATTTTGAAATTGGATCACTCGGTCTGTCGTATCGTAGGTGCTTTTCGGAAGAGTGAAATTCGCCAACATCAGTTGCGAGGGGGCGAATCCATAATTTCGCTTGAGTAAAAGGTCGAGGCGAGAGAAAGACGAGATTTCTCCAGCGACCAGAAGAAACGTCGCGCATAGCTGGAGAAAAATCAAAACTTGTCGCAGCCTTGATTTGATGGCTCCGTGCGAATAATGGCCCCCTTCTTTCAGGGGATCCAAAACAGATTGTTTCGACACTTGCGATGCAGATACCGAAATCAGGATCATCGTGGAAGCGAGGACGATGAGCATCGCAAAGGTCGCAGTTTCAGCGTTGAAGCGAAGATTCAGCAGAGACGGCTCGACATGGGAAAAAGTCCGCTTGATCCAGCCATCGATCGCGATAGAGAGAGCCACTCCGATAATTCCAGCAAGCGTACTGATCAGCAGACAATCGAGCAGCAGCAACCGCAGCATTTTCAGCCGGCTGCCGCCCAGCGCGATGCGAACTGCAATTTCCTTGCGGCGGCTAAGTGTCCGGGTCATCATCAAGCTTCCCGCGTTGGCGCAGGCAACCATGAGCAGCAACCATGAGACGCAAAATATCGTGAGCACCATTTCTCGCTGTGACTCACTGTAGATAGCCGGGAGAGAAGCCACCTGCACGGGAACACCGGGAGCCAGCTTTCGAATTGATGCAATGCGGCTCTGGAGAATCCGGGC
Source organism: Acidobacteriota bacterium (assembly GCA_021778815.1). Taxonomy (GTDB): domain Bacteria; phylum Acidobacteriota; class Terriglobia; order Terriglobales; family Acidobacteriaceae; genus JAKAAZ01. The sequence continues at coordinate 1,984 of JAJYBW010000076.1, forward strand.
CTCGCCTTCTGCTGTCGCGATGGAGCGGCCGGCTCGAAGGCGCGCAATCATACGTTCGCGGGAGCTGGATGGCGCATCGTATCCCAAGTTAGAAACCAGCATTCGCGCATCATCGCATACCCAAATGGCCGTCCGTCCGGGAAAATGGAAGGCCGGAGGCGCGATGCCGACAATCGTCGCGGGGACGTTATTGACCTTAATTTGGGTTCCCAAAATTGAAGCGCGATTCAATTCTTTTCGCCAAAGGTCGGAGCTCACCACGGCCTCGAGTTCGGCTGACGGGGATGGGTCGTGCGTACAGTCTGCTCCTACTTGCGGTGTCACGCCGAAGGCGCGAAAGAAGCTGTCGGTAACACTGGCTGCAGGCACGCGGGCCGAGAAATGCTGGGCGGCGGAGTAGATAGTTGCCCCACCAGAGGAGACCATGGAAGTGAACTCCAGTGACGGTGCATGCCCATACCATTTCCATCGATCCAGGCCGGGCGCAGCGGAGGCGCCGCCGAGAGTTACAACGTTGCTTATCGCGGGGGCTTGTATCGGATGGAGCAATGTTGCGTCAAGGACAGCAAACATCACGATCGAGCCAGTGATTCCCAGTACGAGGGTAAGAACGATGAGGATCGGAGTCTTTGGCGCTTTTGCAAGGGTCCGAAGGGTACGAGAAAAATCCACGTGGAAACTCATGCTCACGGAAAAACACACCCAAGGTGATCTAGTCGGACATTACGTCATCTCCAAACTAGCGAACGCCAGTACTGGGACTTGGCAGCCCCGGCCCAAGGCCAGGAAGCTTAAGGTCGAAATATTCGTCGATGATTGATTGCAGGCCACCTGAATACGCTCCGACCCAATTATGCACCACCCTTGCATTCCGAAGAATCACGATAGTCTGCGGAGTAGCGGAAAAGTCAAACTTTCTCAAGTCATCGGTCGAGCTATCGACATATATTGGAAATGGAAGTTTTGTGCGATCAACATAGTCCTTCACGCCTTTTGACGTTGAGGATATCCCTATGAAGTTGAACTCACGGCTTCGCTGTGCCGCCAGAAAGAGTATATTCGGAAGGTTGCGCGCGCACCAGTGGCAGTCTGGATCAAAAATGTAGAGCACAGTTTTCTTTGAACTCTGGAATGACAGAGACGCATTCTCGCCAGAAACGGTCTTCACTGACAATGTGGGGATCGTTTCACCTGTTGCCAACTCCACGGGCTGATATCGCTCGTGTGGGAGGCTGTCTCGCAGCGAGATAATTTTCCAGCCTTGAAAAGCGTTTCCGAAAAGGGAAACAACGAATAAGCCAAGAAAGACAAAGGTAATTAGGTTGGATCGAAAATGATCTGTCGTTTCTGAAGTTGTGACGGAATCGTTGATCGGTTTCATCTCACCTGCATCGGCCAATATGGCCTATCGACTATGGGAAGAATGGGTCCGACGCAAAGTGAGCATGCGCAATCCCCATTCTCGCCATCATTTGTTGAGAGCTATCGGCATTGAGCCTACTGACAACTCCCTACACAGGAATTCCATCCTGTGCCATCCTGATTGCACGTCTGGTAACGTCCGTCTGCGCAATGCTGGCAAGCACCTGCGGTGCAACTATGCGCATAGGCAGATGCACGTCTGACTCCGCCAAGAAACAATATGAACGCCGCGATCGGAATAAATATCGCCGCAAACAACAGCATGCGAGTGTTCAATCTGCGATTCATTGATAACCTCCGCACTAAGGGATTGACTGACAGCAAACCACGCTACCCCCCCCCCACGGGAGTTATGTCAAGGAATTTTTCAATCCTTTGCCTCTGTGAGGGGTGAGCGGGGCCCTAGCGAGTTAGAATCAACGCATGTTCAGATTTCATCGTCGTTCGATTGCGGTTACGATTGTTTTGGCCGCGGCTTTATTGGTGGCTCCCTCCAGCCATGCGGATCGTCACAGAAAATACAAGCCGCCGCCGCCGATGTCGAAGGTCACCGTGACGGTATTGCGTGCCGCGGACGGCAAGCCCGTGAAAAATGCCGCTGTGGTCTTTCATCCGGCGATGGGAGATACCCAGGAAGGCAACATGGAACTGAAGACCAACGACGACGGCGTGGCGACGTTGACGATTGTCCCTACGGGGTCGCAAGTGCTGGTGCAGGTGATCATGCAGGGGTACCGGACCTATGGTCAGAAATACGACGTTCCGGACAGCGAGAAGTCGATCACGGTGAAACTGCTGCCGCCGGATCAGCAGTATTCCATCTATACCAAGAACAATCCGAATGCAGATATGCAGGACAACACTCCGAAGACGCAAATGGGTCACGCCGAACCGGCCGACAGCCCGTTGTTGGAGCCTGCTCCCAAGAAGAAACAGTAACCGGGCACGCAATCGCGGCTGCGAAACGAGTTTGACGTTCAGATGAGTTCACCATGCATGTGTTAAATGGCAAGGTCGCGCTGGTAACAGGCGCGGCTCGGCGGATTGGCCGGGTTCTGGCGCATACCCTGGCCAATGCCGGCGCGGATGTTGCCATTACCTATCGCGAGTCCGACGCGGCGGCGCAGCAGACATTGCGGGAATTAGGAGCGAGCGGTCAGCGTTCGATGGCGCTGCGCTGCGATGTACGGGACCCTGCATCGGTGCGCGGCGCGGTGGCTGCCGTTGTCGACGAGTTTGGGCGGCTGGATCTGCTGGTCAACAACGCGGGCCTGTTTGCCACGGCGCCGTTGGAGTCGATAACAGTCGAGCAGTGGGATGAGATGTTCGAGACCAATACGCGCGGCGCATTTCTGATGGCGCAGGCGGCTCATCCGCATTTGAAGACCAGTCAGGGTCGCATCATCAATATTGGTTCGCTGGGCGGAATGCATCCCTGGCCGACGCATGCGCACTACTCCACATCGAAGGCGGCGCTGCATATGTTGACGCAGACGATGTCCAAAGCATTCGCGCCGGAGATCAGTGTGAATTGCGTTGCGCCGGGAATGATTACGAACGGGGAAGTTCATCCGGACTACGAGCATTTCGCCGCGAAAACTCCCATGCGCCGGAACGGCAAGCCGGAGGAAGTAGCGGCGGCGGTGCTGTTCTTTGCCACAGGACCCCACTTCATCACCGGGCAGATTCTGGGCGTTGACGGCGGACTCGGACTGTAACCTTCAATCACGACTTCGAACGGCAGCACGCGCAGGGGCTAAATGCCGGTCTAAGTTTTTTCGTAATGGCGCGGCTGAAGTCGGACTCTGATACAAGACCCAAAATATTTCATTCTCGGATTGAAAACTCGTGGAGGGTTCTATGGATTTCCGTTGCCGTTTGATCGTGAGAGGAAAAGATAAAGTTCAAGCTGTTGGCGAGCGATCGAAACGGCAATACCGATGCTGGGCAGCGATGCGGGGAGTCTGTATTTTGCTGCTCACCGCTGGGTTGGCTCAGGGACGTGCGCAGGCAGTTTCGACGGTGAGTACCTCTACCGCTGCTGTTCCGATGACGCAATCGGAAAAGACTGAATTAGCCAACCACGTTCGCCGCGAATATCTGCATGCATGGAACGGCTATCGCAAATACGCATGGGGACACGATGCGCTGAAGCCGCTGAGTCGCCAGCCCATGGACTGGTACTCGCATTCGCTGCTGATGACGCCGGTGGACGGTCTGGACACCATGATCCTGATGGGTCTTAGGCCGCAGGCAGACCAGGCGCGCAAACTGATCGATACGCAGTTGAACTTTAACCAGGACATGTACGTGAAGGATTTCGAGATCACGATCCGGTTGATGGGAGGTTTGCTGTCGAGCTATGAATTGACCGGCGACAAGCGGTTGTTAACGTTGGCGGACGATCTGGGGACTCGCATGCTGCCGATGTTCAACTCGCCCACCGGGATGCCGTATGAGTTTGTGAATCTGCGCACGGGCGCAGTCCGCGGAGTCAACAGCAATCCGGCGGAGGTGGGAAGCATGTTGATTGAATACGGCGTGCTGGCGCGGTTGACCGGGAAGCCGATGTACTACGACAAAGCCAAGCGCGCTGTGGTTGCTTTGTATCAGCGTGAGTCCGCGATTGGACTGGTCGGATCTGGCATCAATGTGGAAACCGGCCAGTGGACAGACAAAACGGCGGGTATCGAGGGCGGCATCGATTCCTATTACGAATATCTGCTGAAAGCGGCGATACTTTTTCACGATCCGGACTGCGAGCGCATGTGGCAGCACAGCCTGGTTGCGATCAACAAATATCTGGCGGACGAGCGGCCGAACGGCCTGTGGTATGGGCAGGCGGACATGAATACCGGGGCCAGAACTACGACATATTACGGCGCGCTGGATGCGTTTTTTCCGGCGGTGCTGGCCCTGACCGGCGAGGTGGATCGCGCGGCCAAACTGCAGGATTCTGGCTATGCCATGTGGAACCTGGCCGGTGTGGAGCCGGACCAACTGAATTATGTAACTATGACGATTACAAATCCGGAATATCCTCTGCGGCCGGAGATTATCGAATCCACGTACTACCTGTACACGTATACGCACGATCCTAAATATCTTGCGATGGGAAAGACCTATCTGGATGCGCTGATGAAGTACTGCCATACCGACGACGGATTCGCAGCCCTGGCAGATGTGCGCAGCAAGAAAAAAGATGATGCGATGGAGAGTTACTTTTTCGCAGAGACGTTGAAGTATCTCTACCTGCTATTTGCGCCGCAGTCCACGCTGGGGTTGAACTCAGTGGTGTTCAACACTGAAGCCCACCCGATGCAGCGCAACTTTGCAGTGGCGGCCGAAGTTTCCAGAAAAGTAAAATAGCCCGCCCGGATCGCATCGGCAATGTTGTCGGTGTTGAGAACCAGCCTGTAGGGCACAACGGGCCGGTGGGCGCGGTGTGGGTCGGCGCGTCCTGGTCTACTGCGATGGAGGCGCGAGATTCCTGGCGTCCTCCAGTTGCTGCTCAAGCTTCGGAAGAAGTTCCTCTGCCATCTGCTTCAGTTCCGAATTCGCGTCGGGTTGCACGATGTAAGTTTGATAGATCCTCATCGTAGCCAGGTGGGATGCGATCATCTGATTGCGAAACGTTGCGTCCACATTCCGCGAATTTTTTAAGGCGTTGAGTTGGCGCTGTTCTGCGGGTGATACACCGGTGGGCAAACGCATTGATGGATCCTGGTCCGCCACCGTGGATTGCAGTTGTCCACTCTGCTCCGTCTGGCTGTTGGCAAGACTGATGGCATATCGACGATAGACCGGATTGTTGCTGTACTTATTGGCGAGCAGGGACGCCTGGATTTCATAATTGTTTGCCTGAACCGCATTCACCACGAATGTCTTATCGTGGCTGGTTAGCCGCTGTCCGAATGCTGCGGGAATGAGTCCCGCGAGCAAAGCCGCCAACAGAAAGAATTTACCTGCCATAGTGTTCAATCTCCCTTGCTTCACTTGGAGCCGGGGCAAAAACGTACGGCTGCCCTGAATCTCGGATCCTTCTCTAGGCTTAGGATATCGAATTGGTCGAGACGACGCGCCGGTTGCGGAGTCAGAATGGCATCATTCTGTGGCGGACTGTACCCTCCGTCATTGTTTGGGCAGCTTCTTCGCGGCATCCCAATGCTTCTGCACGACTGACTGCAAGTTTGAGACGACTGCCTTGACGGCAGCGTTATTGTTTGCTCCCTGCAGGTAATCCTGGAAGAAACTATGCAGCGTGGCGTGGCTCTGAATCATCTGCTGGCGATATTTCACGTCAAAATAATTCTTCGCGTTCTTCAGAGTATCGAGCTGCTTTTGCTGCGCAGGCGAGACGTCGGTGGGCAGCTGAAAGGATGGATCGGCTTGCGAAACTGCGGCCTCGAGCTGCTGCGCAGCCTGGGTGTGGTCATCGATCATCATTTGCGCGTAGGTTTTATATTCATCGTTGGTGCTCATCGATTGCGCGAGCTTGGCAGCCTGGATCTCATAGTTATTGGCTCTTGCGGTTTTGTTGAGGAACGATTTGTCGGTGCCTGACAGCTGGGCAAAAGCCATAGGAATCATTCCGGCGATGACAGCTGCAACCATAAATGTTCCACGTACCATGTTGGTTCTCCCTTCATAGCTAGGAGCCGCGACTGGATTGTGCGGTTGCCTGAGGAGGCGCGGATTCGCCTTGATGTCGCAGTGAACCGACCGGGCAGCCGTGCCATGACACAGCAGACACAGGTGATAATGGAGCACAGGTATCCCATGTCCAAAACTGCTATTTTGCTGATCGATTGTCCAGACCGGAAAGGCCTGGTGGCGGCCGTTGCCAATTTTCTGCTGCAGGAATATGACGCCAACGTGCTGAATGCGGACCAACACCAGGATGTTGATCTGGGACTGTTCTTTATGCGGGTTGAGTTCAGTACCGAAAAAGCAGGCTGTGATGCGGACCAGTTTCGGCGGGCGTTCGGTCCGTTGGCGGAACAATTGCGACTGAACTGGCAGCTGCATTTCGCGGAGGCTCCGGAGAATGTGGCCATCTTTGTGTCGCAGTATTTGCATTGCCTGGCGGATTTGCTGTATCGCCACCAGACTGGAGAATTTCGCAGCCGGCTTTCGATGATCGTGAGCAACCATGAGAATGCGAGAGCGCTGGCGGAGTTTTATCAGGTTCCGTTTCACCATCTGCCGACACACGCCGGGATACGCGAGCAGGTGGAAGAGCAGCAGATGGAACTGCTGGCGGAAAATAATGTGGACCTGGTGGTGCTGGCGCGCTACATGCAGGTGTTGTCGCCCAAGTTTGTGGCGGCGTACCCGCAGAAGATCATCAATGTGCATCACTCGTTCTTACCGGCATTCACCGGGGCGAAACCGTATCATGCGGCGTTTGCGCGAGGAGTGAAGCTGATTGGCGCGACCAGTCATTATGTGACGGAGATTCTGGACGATGGGCCGATCATCGAGCAGGATGTGGCGCGAGTATCGCAGAACGATCAACTGCCGGGCTTAATCCAGAAGGGACGTGACCTGGAGCGGATGGTTCTGTCGCGGGCGGTGCAGTGGCATCTGGCGCGGCGAATTTTGTGCTACGCAAACAAGACGGTCATCTTTGCTTGAATTGCGGTGGGCCGGAAAAGCGCGGGAATACTGTTACGGCAACAGTGGGACGATGTTCGGTGTCAGCGCATTCGGGGTGCATTCCAGAATTCCGAGAGTGATGGGGAGAGTGAAGCGCCGGGGTCCGGCGCTGCCTGGATTGAAATAGAGGACGCCATTGGACCAGGAAATCTCGGGCTGATGGGAGTGGCCGAAGATTACGGCGGAGATGCCAGCGGCGTGGGGATGCAGGTCGAGCTCCTCGCGGACGTGGATCATGTAGATCAGGTTTCCATTGCATTCGATGGTTTCCGTGGCAGGCAGCTTGCCACACATTCCTCCATGATCGACGTTGCCGCGAATGGCGGTGAGTGGCGCGATGGCCCGCAGAGCTTGGAGAATGTCGTTATTTCCAACATCGCCGGCATGCAGGATATGAGCGCAACCGGCGAGCGCCTGCACGGCTTCCAGTCGCAACAGACCGTGAGTATCGGAGATGACGCCGATGCGCATGCTAATAGTTTGCGCCAACGCCGACGGCGACGCGGGTGCGCGGGTCGAGCTGGTCCCGCAGGCTGTCGCCGATGAAGTTGAAGGACAAAACGGCCAGCATGATGGCGATGGCCGGGAAGATGACCATGTGGGGGGCGTCAAATAAGTGCGCGCGCGCATCGTTCAACATCACCCCCCAGCTGGGCATGGGCGGGGGGACACCGAGGCCGAGAAAGCTAAGAGTCGCTTCCGCCAGAATGGTTCCGGCCATGCCGATGGCGGCCTGGACCATGACAGGCTGAATGATGTTCGGCAAAATGTGGCGGGTGATGATGCGCAGATTGGTTGCTCCCATGGCACGGGCAGCCTCGACAAATTCTCGTTCGCGAACGGCCAGAACCTGGGCGCGGACCAGGCGCGCGTAGCCCACCCAGCCGGTAATCGAGAGGGCGAGAATCAAGTTGGTCATACCGGGGCCGAGGAAGGCGACCAGCGCGATGGCGATGAGAATTCCGGGCAGCGCCATGAAGGTGTTCATGACCAGGACGTTTAAGAACGCGTCGAGCCATCCGCCATAAAATCCTGCGATGGAACCGAAAATGACGCCGAAGAACAGTGCGATCGAGACCACGGACGTGGCAACGAAGAGAGAGATGCGGGTGCCGTAAATGACGCGGGAAAGGATGTCGCGGCCCAGTTCATCGGTGCCAAACCAATGGGCGGCAGAGGGGGATTGCAGGCGGGCGTGCAAGTGGATCGCGGCAGGGTCGAAGGGGGCGATCCAGGGGGCGAAAATGGCCAGCACGACGAAGATTGTTAACAGAATGATGCCAAAAATCGCGAGTGGCTGAAAACGCAGGGACTGCATCCAAAAGAGATTGTAATTTACCTTTCGTAGTTGTCGAAGATTTCCACGCAACTTAATGGAAGCAGGCGCGTTCTTAAAGGAATAAGAAACACGGAATGGCTGGGTCGAATGGTATGGTAGCAGTAGTTATTTCGTGAGTTGGATGGAGCCGCAAGAGGCAGCCAGACCGCCTCGTGAAGGCATTTCTGTGTTTGCATTGCCCGCCAAGGTGGAGGCAGCCGGCCACTCTGCGGTGCAGAACTTGTGGATGAGCCTACAGGACGCGCGTGTGATCGACTGGCAACAACAGATTCTTATCGTCTCCCCTTTCTTTTACCCAGAATTGATTTCCACGGGAAAAGCGAATCAGCACCTTGCGGAGGCGTTTGTCGCGGAGGGCCACGGGGTGACCGTGGTGTGCTCGCATCCGCTGTACCCTGCGTGGGTGCCGGCGCAAAGCAGCGCGCGGATTCCGGGGATGACGATTGTTCGCGGGGGCGCAGGAGTTCGCTATCCCACGGCGATGCCGCTGCGGCGATTGAAGCTGGAAGCGTGGTTCGCATTTTTCGCGGCCCGCAGTGTCTGGCGCCGGAGAAAAAGGGTCGATGTCGTGGTCAGCATTCTTCCGCCCAGTCTGTTCATTTTGTTTTTGAATCTCATATTGCCGCGGCGTGTGCGACGGGTGGCGGTGGTGCACGATCTGCAAGGTGTTCTGGCAGCGCAGGAAGAAGGATTTGTGCGCCGCGCCATCATTCATATGATCCATGCGGTCGAGAGTCGTGTGTTCCGGTCGCAGGATTTGTGCATATTTTTTTCCGGGGATATGGCGCGCATTGCGCAGCAATCGTACGGGCTGGATCCGGCGAAACTTGCGGTGCAATATCCGTCGATCACGCTTCCCGCAAGTTTTAGCGCGATTGCTGCGGCTTCGACCGCGCATCATCTGGACGCGCT